>JBOHED010000117.1:0-8921 GCA_050700915.1 Actinopolymorphaceae bacterium
TGCGGATAGCGACCGATCCTCTGTACGAGGGGAACGGCGAATCCATCCAACGCACCGCGGGTCGCGGAATGCAGCGTCTCCAGGCACTCAGCGAGCGACGCCCCCGCGCGCCACCAGTAGCTGTGACCCTCGGTACAGGCACCGTCGGGGAGATAGCCGCCGACGAACACCTCGAGCCCTTCGACGGCGCGTTCCACGGTGAGCGTGATGTCGGCGGGATCGTCGTCGAGCAGCAGGGAACACGCGAGGACGTTGGAGTTGATCCACGGGTTCCAGTTGTTGACATGTGGGCGGACGCGGCCGAACCACACCCAACTGTCGACGGTACGTTGCGGGACGAGAATGCGCTTGCGTACCTCGTCAACCAGGCGTTGCGCCGCCGCCTGGGAACGTTCCCGCAACCGGTCGGCGAGCACGGCGTACGTCCATGCCAACAGCGATCCCGTCTCCGCCGCAAAGAGGTCCAGCGTCGGGTTCGCCGGGTCGGGCAGGTCCTTGCCGCGGCCCGCGCGCTCGCCGGGATCGGCGCTCCGGGACAGGTCGCGCGCGGGAATGCACCACGAGGTCTCCTCGCACAACAGCCAGACGCCGTTGAGGACCTCCTCGTGCCACCGGTCGTCGTCGGTGAGGCACGCGGCAATGACGGCCGCGGCAAGCCTCGAACGCCTGGCGAAGCAGGGATACTCGTAACCCACCCGGTCGCCGGTACGCCGGAACTCCAGCCACAGCGTCGCCGGCAGTTCGGGCCACGGACCCTGGCACAGCTCCTCGGCATGGGCGACGTGGGCGCTCCGCGTGGCGTCGTCGATACCGGACCAGAACGCACGGTTGTCGACGCCGGGGACAGGTCGCCACCCGCCCGGCTGCGGTAGATGGGTCGCGAGCGCAACGCTGGTGAAGATCTCGGTGAGCATGTCCGAAGGCCTTCCGGCCGGCGACAGGGCAGGTTACTGAGGACCTTGCCCACACCGTCGCCTCACCGTGGAGTGCGCTAGCCGGTCTCGGCCAGGTGTCGCACAATGCCGGCCAGCGCGTTCGGCCAGCGCCTGTCTCCAGCGCATGTCGCCAGGGCATGTGGCCAGGGCATGTGGCTAGGGCATGTGGCCAGCGCGTGGGCTAGCACATATGCGGACAGCCCTCGGTGGTGTCCGGTTCAGGCGTACGACCGCTTCGAATCCACTCACGGTGTCCACGTGGCAAGCTCCGACTGGCCGACTGTCGTACGACATGGCTTGACTAGTAGTCGTGCCAGACGATCAGGAAGCCGTGCCGCCGACCGCCGTCGATCCGAACCCCACCGCGAGTACAACTGCGGGCACCACCGCGGACTCCGCCAACGAGCCGGCTCCCAAGCCGTACATCGGGCCCGCCGAACCGCCCGCCCTCCACGTCATGACCTACAACGTGCGGGTGGGCAGCGACGGCCTGCACGACCCGTGGTCCGACCGCCGAGCCGCGGCCGCGGCGGCCCTGCGGTCGGAGGCGCCGACGGTGATCGGTACGCAGGAAGGGTTGTACTACCAGCTGCGCGAGATCAGCGACGACCTCCCGTCGCACTACGAGTGGATCGGCGCCGGACGCGAGGGCGGCAGTCGTGGTGAGTTCATGGCCATCTTCTTCGACCGCCGTCGGCTCGACCCGCAGGAGTTCGACCACTTCTGGCTCTCCGACACGCCGGCGGAGATCGGCTCGACCTCATGGGGCAACAAGGTGGTACGGATGGCCACCTGGGTCCGCTTCCGCGACCGCGTGACCGGTCAGGACTTCGTCCTTCTCAACACCCATCTCGACCACGCCGTCGACAAGGCGCAGCGGCTGGGTGCCGAGCTGGTCGCCGAGCGCCTCGGCGAGTTCGACCCGAGCCTGCCGGTCATCGTCACGGGCGACTTCAACGTGCCGGCGGAAGCGGCCACGCCCTACGACACGTTGACTACAGGGGCCGGGCTCGTCGACACCTGGACGGCCGCCGCCGACCGCCTGACACCCGCGTACCAGACGTACCACGGCTACCACGCCGCGGTCGACGGCGGCAACCGGATCGACTGGATCCTGGTCCGTCCGGAGACGCGGGTGCGGGCGGCGGCGATCAACACCCGGACGTTCGACGGCCGGTGGGGGTCCGATCACTGGCCCGTGCAGGCCCTGGTCACGCTCGGCTGACCGCGGCCGTACGGTCCCGCCGGCGTCGTTGCGCCGGCAGTGGGGTTATTCGCTGCGGCGGATGCGCTGGTTCGATCCGGTTGGCGAGCCGGCGTAGGGCGAGTGCGCAGGTCCGTCGTACGCCGCGCACGGCGGCATCATGGCGAGCACGTCGGTGGCGGCGCGGCCGGCGTGCCGGCCGGACACCCGTGGCTTCGGCGAGCAGGTCGGCCTGTCGAGCCTTGGCGAGTTCGTAGATGGCGTGATCGTTCATCATCGTGGGACAGCTCCTCGATCATGCGGTGTGCGGGTTGCGTGGGACATCTGTGGTTCACGTGAGGGGATGCGGGGGTTCACGTGAGGGGATTCGGGGGTTCACGTGAGGGGATCGGGTTCACGTGCCGGGGATTTGTGGGGAGGGCGCGACTGCCCGAGGGGCGGGCGGGAGCCCGCCCCCAAGGGCGGAAACGGTCGATGTGGGCTCTGCGGATGTCGGCGTCGAACCAGCCGGAGCCGACTGCGGAGCGGATAACAGTTGCCTGGGTGTCGGTGTGGCTGGGTGCCTGTGTGTCTGGTGCCTACGGGTCTGGGTGTCGGAGTGGCTTTCTCTCAGCGGGCGGCGCGGACGATCGAGATGTCTCCGCTGAGCGTACGAGCACGCACCGACACTGTGAGTTCGCTGTCGCCGGGATCGTCGGCCTGGTCGAGGGCGGAGTTGACGTCGCCGGACAGCGACGACAGGTCGAGCCAGGCCGCTGTGCCAGCGGCGATGCCGACCTGGATGTCGCCCGAAGCGGCGTCGGCGGAAACCTCGCCCTGGCGTACGGATCCGATGCGTACGTCTCCTGATGCGGTTTTCGCCTCGACCGAACCTGCGACCGCGCCGACCTGGAGGTCACCCGACGCGGCCTGGAGGCGGAGATCGCCGCCCACCTCGTCGACGGAGGCGTCACCGGAGGCGGTGGAGACCTGCGCGCGACCAGCCACGGTGGCGATCCGGAGATCACCGGACGCCGTCTGCACCTTGGCATCACCGTCGGACTGTCGGCAGAACACGTCACCGCTCGCGGTCTGGATGGTCAGGTCGCCGGCCTGGTCGATGCGTACATCCCCGGACGCGGAGTTGACCTCCACCGCACCGAGCCGGCCGTCGGCGCCGAAGTCTGCGGACGCCACCGACCCGCGCACAGCGGACCCCTCCGGCATGTCGACACGGACATCGATCGAGCCCTTACGCCCGAACCCGCGCTCGTCCGGTGCCTCGATGACGACCACGCCGTCCCGGTGCTCGACAACGGTGTGCTGGGCAGTTTCGACGTCGGCTGAACTGCTCGGGTTGCTCGGCCTGACCTCGACCTCGGTCTCGGTCCTGGCGGCCGCGTTGATGCGTACGTCACCGGAACTCACCTTCAGCCGGAGGGTGATCGGTTCCGGGGTGGGGAATGTGGGCATGACGAACTCCGCTCTTGGCGTGGTGGTGCGGGATGGGTGGACGGCGTTGCGTAGGTGGTGCGCCGAACTGATGTCGCGCTGTCTGGTGCCTCTGCGCCTTAGCTCAGCGGGCCCAGCCGGAGACGTGTTGTCCGATGGCCGGACCTCGCCGTGGACCCCCTGGACGGTCTCGCCCACCGCGACGTGCTCCTCGCTCGTCGCCGGCCGACGCGTCCTCCAACGCGGCGCTCACGGCACGGATCAACCAGGTGTTGACCGACAGGCCCTCGCGGGCGGCGGCCTCCTCCGCCCGGGTCTTCAGCGACTCGGGAAGCCGGAGCGTGACGCGGGCGGTGCCCTGCTCGGCTTCGGGGATGGGGGGTGGTCCGGGCGGCGGCGGAGGCGGGCCAGGCGGCTCCGGAACGCTCGGCGGCATGCTCGGCGGCATGGACACCACGAACTCCGGCTCGCGACCGCGGAGTCTGACCTCCACCGAACCGGGGGCGAGTTCGCGGGTGACCTCGTCCGCGGCGGTGGAGAGCGCGTCCATGAGCGCGAGCCGTACGGCAGCGTCCAGCGCGGCCGTCAGACGCTCCGCCGCGGCACGGGCCTCCTGGCCTGCCACTTCCGCGGCGACGGTGAGGTCGCGGCGGATGCTTTCGACGTACGGCGTAAGTTCCATGACGCCATGGTGGCGTCATTACGACGTCATGTCAAGCGGCACGTTGGTGTCAGTTGGCGTCAGTCGGTATGCGCGGGTGTGATCCGCGCTTTGGCGGGCGTGGCGGGGTGCCGCGCGGGGGTTCGGCGACGAGGGGGTGCGGGGCAGTCGGAGGACGCTGCCGTGCCCTGGCCTCCACGCATTGAACGCGTTCAATGCGGAGAAATGGTCGACGCGGACGCGCTGCGGTGAGCCACTTCTCCGCATTCGATTCACCGCCGCTCGTGGGCGCTCCGACCCTTGGCGGCACTCTGGGTCTCGGCGCCGTTCTGGGACTCGGCGGCATTCTGGGACTCGGCGGCACTCTGGGACTCGGCGGCACTCTGGGACTCGGCGGCACTCTGGGCCTCGGCGGCACTCTGGGCCTCGTCGGCGTTCTGGGGCGGCCGGGGTGCGAGAGTGCCGCGGCGTACGGACTCCAGGAGCAGTTGAGCGACGTCGATCACCTCGATGGTGTCGCCGGCCGTGCCGTCGGACTGCTTCTGCGTCAACCCGTCGCCCAGCATCACCGAGCAGAACGGGCACCCGGTCGCGATGCGTTCGGCGCCGGTGTCGACCGCCTCCGTGGTCCGCGCGAGGTTGACGCGGGTGCCGATGTTCTCCTCCATCCACATCCGCGCACCGCCAGCACCACAGCAGAACGACCGGCTACCACTGCGCGGCATCTCGCGGACCTCGACCCCGGGCAGGGCGCCGAGGAGTTCGCGCGGAGGTTCGTACACCTGGTTGTGCCGGCCGAGGTAGCAAGGGTCGTGGTAAGTGATCGGCTGGGGCGTACTACCTGCCGACCGGTCGTCCGCGCCCGCCGCCACGCCGCCGGCCGCGCCCGCCACACCTTCGCCAGGCTCTCCCGCGGCCACCTCTCCCGCGGCCACCTCTCCCTTGGCCACCTCTCCCTTGACGGCATCGCCCATGCCCGCATCGCCGGCCACTCCGTCGCCCGCCGGGGCGGCGTCAGGTGCCGGCGCGACCGGCCGGAGGCGACCGTCCCGTACCAACCGGTTGAGCAGCTGGGTGTGGTGCACCACCTCCAATTCCAGGCCGAGCTGGCGGTACTCGTTCTTGATCGCGTTGAAACAGTGCGCGCACGTCACGACCGCCTTGGTCGCACCGGCTTCGCGGAGCGTCTCGACGTTCTGCTGGGCGAGCATCTGGTAGACGAACTCGTTGCCCGACCGGCGCGCCGGGTCGCCCGTACACGTCTCCGCCTCGCCCAGCACCGCGAACGAAACGCCCGCCGTGTGCAACAGCTCGGCAACTGCCCGCGTGGTCCGCTTCGCGCGATCGTCGTACGCACCCGCGCAGCCGACCCAGAACAGGTACTCCACCTCGCCGAGCGAACCGACCTCACCACCCAGGACCGGCACCTCGAACGGCAGCCCCTCCGCCCAGTCCAGGCGTGCGGAAGGCGGCATGTTCCACGGGTTCCCCTTGCTCTCAAGGCCCCGGAAGAGCTGCCCCAGCTCGCTGGGGAACTCCGACTCGACCAGGACCTGGTGCCGCCGCATGTCGGCGATGTGGTCGACGTGTTCGATGTCGACCGGGCACTGCTCCACGCAGGCGCCGCACGTGGTGCACGACCACAGGACGTCGGAGTCGATGACGAAACCCTCGTCGACCGAACCGACCAGACCGCGCTCGGCCTCGGCCTTCACGGCATCGGGCAGCGCTTCGCGCCCGGACTCCGGAGCCTGCAGGAAGGGCGCCTTGGCGTACGCATGATCACGCAGATCCATCACGAAACCCTTGGGAGACAAGGGCTTTCCGGTGTTCCACGCAGGGCACACCGACTGGCAGCGCCCGCACTCGGTGCAGGTCGTGAAGTCGAGAAGCCCTTTCCAGGTGAAGTTCTCGACCGCCCCGGCGCCGAAGATGTCGTCCTCGCCGGGATCCTCGAAGTCGATCGGTTTCCCGCCCGAACGCATCACCGGCAACGCACCAAGGGCATCCCGTCCGTCGGCGTTCCGCTTGAACCAGACGTTGAAGAACGCGGTGAACCGGTGCCACGCGACGCCCATCGTCGGGTTCACCGCGATCACGATGGCCCACGCCATCGACACCGCGATCTTGAGCGTCGCCACGCCATAGATCGCCGTCGTCAACGCGCCCTTGCTCATGCCCGCGAAGGCCGCCGCCAGCGGAAAGCTCACCGCATGGTGCAGGGTCGCCCCCGGCGGTTCGGGCTCGGATGAGTAGCTGGTCCAGGCCCCACCCGCGAGTGCACCTTCCAGGCCACGCAGGGCAAGGATGCACAGGGCGATCGCGACGATCGTGTACTCGACGTAGTACGCCTGCCAGAACGTCGATCCCGCGAATCTGCTGAACCGCCCGAGCCGCCGCGGGTGGGCGATCTGCCGGATGACGATGAGGGTGCCGATGGAGAGAAGCGTCAGGAGGGCGAGGAGTTCGGCGACGAGTTCGTACGGCCACCAGTGCCCGATCACCGGCAGCGCCCAGTCGGCGCCGGCGTAGAGCTGTCCGTACGCATTGACGAGGGTGAAGAACAGGAACCCGAACCCCACGAAGACGAACCAGTGCGCCGTACCGACCAGGGACCATTTCCGCAGCCTCGTGTGCGCGAGCGTTTCGACCAGCATGGTCCGCCAGCGCTGTGCCGGTTCATTCGTACGACCGATCGCCGGCTGGCCGAGCCGGATCACGCCGACCATCCCGGCAACGGTGCGCGCGACGAGCGCCACCGCGACCAAGGTGAGCACCGTCGAGAACACGATCGCGGCGACTCGCATCGGCCACTCTCCCTCGCAGAGGACACGACAGCTCCGTTCGGGCGCGCGGAGCTTGGTCTACTCGAGAGTAGGAGGTCGGACCGCCCGGCGTCGTCCTCGGGCGCGCGTTTCGGCGTTCCTGAGGGAACACGAACGGGATGCCGGTACGGATTCCACCCCGACCATGACGCAGAGTGATCAGTTCCTCGCAGATCGGCAAGCACACACGGCGAACGCCACCGATCGGCCCTACCCAGCGTGGTCATTTACCGCACGGACCGGTAGGTTCGACTGGCTGTTGCCGCCTCCTGGCGGACGTCGCGCAGGCCACCGGTTCTGTGCGTACGCACAGTGTCCGTACGCACAGTTATGGTGGAGCCGGTGCACGTGATCCGGTGCCGTCGACCCAGGCGCCGAGGGCACGGTGGCTGTCGGACGCGCGACGTAAGACGGCCACCCGCCCGTCGACCGAGGAGGGCCGACGTGATCGAGTTCGAGTCCGTCACCAAGCGCTACCCCGATGGCACGGTCGCTGTCGATGCGGTGGACCTGCGCGCAGAGTCGGGTGAGATCACCGTCCTGGTCGGACCCTCCGGCTGCGGCAAGACCACGTCCCTTCGGATGATCAACCGGATGGTCGAGCCGACGGATGGCCGGATCCTCGTCGACGGTGCCGACAACACCGCGACCGACGCGGCCAAGCTCCGCCGCGGCATGGGCTACGTGATCCAGCACGCCGGGCTCTTTCCACACCGCACGGTGATCGACAACGTCGCCACGGTTCCGTACCTCCTGGGCTGGAACCGCGCGAAGGCACGCGCCCGCGCCATGGAACTCCTCGACCGGGTGGGCCTCGACGCCCAGCTCGCCAAGCGCTATCCCGCCCAGCTCTCCGGCGGCCAGCAGCAGCGGGTCGGGGTCGCCCGCGCACTCGCCGCCGACCCGCCGGTCATGCTGATGGACGAGCCGTTCAGCGCGGTGGACCCGGTCGTACGCGAAAGCCTGCAGGACGAGTTCCTGCGCCTCCAGGACGAGCTCGACAAGACCATCGTCTTCGTCACCCACGACATCGACGAGGCGATCAAGCTCGGCGACAAGGTGGCGGTGCTCCGGACCGGCGGCACGCTGGCGCAGTTCGCCGCACCCAAGGACCTCCTCGAACGCCCGGTGGACGAGTTCGTCGCCGGCTTCGTCGGCAAGGATCGCGGCTACCGCGCGCTGTCGTTCACGCCCGCCGACGGCATTTCGTACGACCCCGAGCCCGCCGTCCCGCTGGGCGCGAGCGCCGACCACGCCCGCGCCACCGCGCGCGACGGCTGGGTACTCGTCGTCGACGACGGGCAACGCCCGCAAGGCTGGATCGACGTTGCCCGGCTGACCAGCGAGGTGACTCCCGAACTCCTGCACCGAGGTGGCACGGTCGGCAACCTCACGGGTTCGCTGCGCGGCGCGCTCGATGCCGCACTGTCCTCTCCGACGGGGCGCGGGGTGATGGCCGACGGTGAAGGGCGGCTGGTCGGCGCGGTCAGCACCGCGACCGTACTCGCCCTTCTCGACCCGCCCGCCTCCACCGACGGCAACGGCGGCAGCCACACCGCCAGTCACACCGGCGGCCGCGGTGGGGCCGACTCCGGCCGAGGCCGCAGCGACCTTGGCGACGCGGGTTCCCCGACGGGAGCGGACCGGTGATCGACTGGTTCACCAGCAACGCCGGCCAGGTGGGTGGTTACTTCGCCTGGCATGCATGGTTGTCGGTGCTGCCGCTTCTCCTCGGGCTGGCGATCTCGATTCCCCTTGGCTGGTTGGCCCGCCGCTACCGCCATCTCTACCCGCCGATGATCGGCATCACCGGGCTGCTCTACACGATCCCGTCGCTGGCGCTGTTCGTGGCGTTGCCGGTGGTC
>JBOHED010000118.1:0-9888 GCA_050700915.1 Actinopolymorphaceae bacterium
CCTCCCGAGGGGGTACGCCGGGCACGCGCCGCGGCGCTTCTTCCGCTCGTCCGCGGCCTCGCCTCGACCGACCGCCCGCAGCTGGGCCACTACACCGACTCTCGGGGCGTACTCGACTTCCTTGCCCGCAAGGCACATCCGCGGCTCGCTGCCCTCGGCACGTCGTGCCCGGACCACTTCCTGCGGACGAAGGTCCGCCCGCTGGTGCTCGACCTGCCGCCGTCGGCGCCGTTGGCGGATGTCACCGCTCGGCTGAAGGAGCTGCACGCCGCCTACCGCGAGGACTATCGGGCCTACTACGAGCGGTACGCCGACTCCGGCACACCGGCCATGCGTGGCGCCGACCCCGCGATCGTCCTCGTGCCAGGCGTGGGAATGTTCAGTTTCGGCAAGGACAAGCAGACCGCGCGGGTGTCCGGCGAGTTCTACGTCAACGCGATCAACGTCATGCGCGGCGCCGAGGCGATCTCCACCTACGAGCCGATCGAGGAACGGGAGAAGTTCCGGATCGAGTACTGGGCTCTCGAGGAGGCCAAGCTCCAACGGATGCCCAAGCCGAAGCCGCTCGCGACCCGGGTCGCGTTGGTGACCGGTGCAGGATCGGGCATCGGCAAGGCGATCGCGGAGCGGCTTGCGGCAGAAGGCGCCTGCGTGGTCGTCGCCGACATGAACGCCGACACCGCGGCGGCGGTCGCGGACGGCATCGGTTCGGCCGACGTCGCCGCGCCGGTGACGGTCGACGTGACCGACGAGGCCGAGGTGCAAGCTGCCCTTGACAGTGCCGTCCTCGCCTTCGGCGGCGTCGATCTGGTCGTCAACAACGCGGGCCTGTCGATCTCCAAGTCCCTGCTGGAGACGACGACCAGGGACTGGGACCTGCAGCACGGCGTGATGGCGCGCGGGTCGTTCCTGGTGGCGAAGGCCGCTGCCGCCCTGATGATCGATCAGGGCATGGGCGGCGACATCGTCTACATCTCCAGCAAGAACGGCGTCTTCGCCGGGCCCAACAACGTCGCCTACGGTGCGGCGAAGGCAGACCAGGCCCACCAGGTCAGGCTGCTGGCCGCCGAACTCGGTGAGCACGGCATCCGGGTCAACGGCATCAACCCCGATGGCGTCGTCCGAGGCTCGGGTATCTTCGCCTCGGGCTGGGGCGCCCAGCGGGCTGCGGTCTACGGCGTACCGGAGGAGAAGCTCGGTGAGTACTACGCCGGCCGCACCCTGCTGAAACGCGAGGTCCTGCCCGAACACGTGGCGGCTGCCGTTTTCGTTCTGGTGGCCGGAGATCTCTCGCGGACCACCGGCCTGCACGTCCCGGTCGACAGCGGCGTGGCCGCGGCCTTCCTTCGGTGAGTCGAGTGGAACCCACGCCCAATCGGTCGACCACGCAGGCCGCGCGGGCCGCGCAGGCCGGGCAGGCCACGGTGACCGCGGCGGCGGTCGATCTCGGCGCGTCCAGTGGGCGGGTGCTCCTCGGGCAGGTCGGCCCGGACACGCTGACGGCGAAGCTCGTTCACAGGTTCGGCAACGAGCCGGTCGACGTGGGTGGACGGCTGTCCTGGGACCTGGACGCGTTGTGGGACGGGATCCTGGCCGGTCTCCGGGCGGCAGCCGAGGCGGCACCTGCCACGACGGGCGAGGCGATCCAGTCCATCGGCATCGACTCGTGGGGCGTCGACTACGGCCTGCTCGACGAGACCGGCACGTTGGTCGCCGCGCCGGCGCACTACCGGGACGGCCGCACCAACGGCGTGATGGAGCGCGTCCGCGGACAACTCGGTGACGCGGAGATCTACGCGACGACCGGCCTGCAGTTCATGGCGTTCAACACGGCGTACCAACTGCTCGCGGAGCGTCCCGACGACCTCGACCGCGCCGCCGTGCTGCTGATGATCCCCGACCTGCTCTGTCACCGTCTCACCGGCACGATCGGGGCCGAACGCACCAACGCCTCGACGACCCAGCTGTACGACGTCAGCAACGGAAGCTGGTCCGACGACCTCCTTGCCAAGCTTGACCTGCCGCGGCGGATCTTCCCGGCGCTCAGGGAACCAGGCGAGGCCGTTGGCCCGCTGCTCCCGCAGGTGCGTTCGGCGATCGGTGTCAACGACGCCTTGCGGGTGACGGCGGTCGGGTCGCACGACACCGCATCAGCCGTGGCGGCGGTGCCGGCCGACGGCGACCATTTCGCGTACATCTCCTGTGGCACCTGGTCTCTGGTCGGTGTCGAGCTCACCGCGCCCGTGCTGTCCGCGGACAGTCTCGCCGCCAACTTCACCAACGAGGTCGGTGTCGACGGCACGATTCGCTTCCTGCGCAACGTCATGGGCCTGTGGCTGTTGCAGGAAAGCCTCCGCCACTGGCAGGAGTCGGACGAGCAGGTGAGTCTCGAGAGCGTGCTCGCGGCCGCTGAGACCGAGCCGCCGCTGCGCAGCGTCGTCGACGCCGAGTCCGAGGAGTTCCTCGCCCCGGGCGACATGCCGGGCCGGATCCGTGCGTACTGCCGTCGTACGCACCAACCGGAGCCGGCGACCCCCGCGGCTCTCACCCGGTGCGTCGTCGACAGCCTCGCGCTCGCGCACGCACGCAACGTACGGTTGGCCGAACGACTCTCCGGCCGGCAGGTCGATGCCGTCCACATCGTCGGTGGCGGCGCTCTCAACACCCTGCTCTGCCAGCTCACCGCCGACGCGTGCGGCCGCACCGTGGTGGCCGGACCCGTCGAGGCGACCGCGCTGGGCAACCTGCTCGTCCAGGCACGTGCGTTCGGCGTCATCCCCGACCGGGCGGCGGGCCGCGCGCTCGTCCGGCGTACTCAGGAACTGCGCCGCTACGAGCCGCGCGACACCGACCGCTGGCAGAGCCACCTCGGCTGAGATCCTAGGGACGACCGGAACCGGACGGACGGTTGCCGCACGCCTGTCAGCCCGCTGACGACGCGTTCGTGAGCCAACGTCTGGGTGGGTATGGTGCCGGCGACGTCGAACCGCGGGAGGATTTCGTGCGCGCACTGGTCTTTCGTGGTCCCTGGGAGCTCGCCGTGGAGGAACGGCCGGATCCAGTCGCGGGCCCCGGCGAGGTGATCGTCGGCGTCGTCTCCACCGGAATCTGCGGGTCCGACATCCACGGTTTCACCGGCGAGAACGGTCGGCGCTTTCCCGGGCAGGTGATGGGACACGAGACCGTCGGCCGGGTGGCCGCGGTGGGACCGGACGTGTCCGGGCCGCCGGTCGGGACCCTGGTGACCGTGCATCCGGTGCTCGCGTGCGGGGTGTGTGCGTCCTGCCGGTCGGGCCTGGACTATCGCTGCCCCGACAAGCGGATCATCGGGGTGGACCCGGCGTACAGCTCGGCCTTCGCCGAACTCATGGCCGTCCCGGCCGCCAACGTCGTCCCCCTTCCCGAGGACATGCCGGCTGAGTACGGCGCCCTCGTCGAACCGCTCGCCGTCGGCCAGCACGCCGTCACCCGGGGCGGATGCGTACCAGGCGACCGGGTGCTCGTCGTCGGCGGTGGCCCGATCGGGCAGGCGTGCGCGCTGGCGGCCCGGCGGCTTGGTGCCGGCGGACTTGTCGTCTCCGAGCCGCACGCCGGACGCCGTGCGCTGCTGGCCGATGTGGGTGTGGCGACCGTAGACCCGACGGCTGGCGACCCGAAGGCTGGTGACCCGGCCCTCTCCTCCGGTGTCGCGGACACGCTCGGTGGGCCGCCGAGTCTGGTCGTGGACGCGGTGGGGTCGTCGCGCTCGCTCTCCGACGCCCTGACCGTGTGTGCACCCGGAGAGCGGGTGGTGCTGGTCGGCATGCACGAGCCGCAGGTCAGCATTCCGGCGTACGGCGTGAGCATCGAGGAACGCAGCCTCATCGGCAGCTACTGCTACACCGCCGACCACTTCCGCGACACGGCGGCCTGGGTGGCGACGGCACCGCCCGAGCTGGCCCGGCTGGTCGAGGGCCGGGTGGGCCTCGCCGAGGCACCGACCGCGTTCGAGGCGCTGGCGAAGGGGACCGACGGTGCCAGCAAGGTCCTGGTCTTCCCCGGTGACACGTCGTCATAGCCGAGCGCCATTTGCCGGACGCCCGCTACGAGGCTGCCGCGTAGCTTCTGAGGTCGAAGCTGTCCACGACGTCGGCCGGGCGCAGTGACCGGCCGGCCGTCAGCAGTCGGCGAGCCGCCATATGGTCAGGAACGCGGTTGACCGACTCGACGGCGACCAACCGCTCCCCGCGGAAGCAGAACACCGAGAACGCGCCGGCCGCCGGATCACCCCGTACGACCGAACTGTCGTAACCGGCCGAGATGCCGGCGATCTGGAGCCTCGCGTCGAACTGCTCACTCCAGAACCACGGCAGTGCCGTGTAGGGCTCGGCGGTGCCGGTGAGTCGGGCGGCCAGGCACCTCGCATGGTCGACGGCGTTCTGCACCGACTCCAGGCGGACGTGGCCACCCGTGTGGGTGCTCGGATAGGCGGCGCAGTCGCCGATCGCGGAGATGTCGTCGTCCGACGTGGACATGTGCGCGTCGACGACCACTCCGTCGTCGACGGCGAGTCCGGCCGCCGCGGCGAGCTCGGTGTTCGGCACCACGCCGACGCCCACCACGACGACGCCTGCCAGCAGCACGGTGCCGTCCGCGAGCTCGACCGCCGTCACGTGTTTCGTCCCATGCAGACCGGACACCGCGACACCGCGCACCACGCGATTGCCATGCCGCTCGTGCAGGGCTTCGTAGTGCTGGGAGACCATCGGCGACACCGCTCGCCGCATCACCCGGTCCGCCACTTCGACCACCGTCACCGTCAGCCCGAGCTTCGCCGCCGATGCGGCGAACTCCAGTCCGATGAAGCCGCCGCCGATCACCACGATGTCGCGGGCGGTGCCGAGGCGTTGGCGGATCCGGTCGGCGACGGCCTTGGTACGCAGGCCGAGTACGCCGTCGAGCTGGGCACCCGGAACGGGTAGCTCCCGATTGCGGGCGCCGGTCGCAAGGACGAGATGTCCGTACGCAAGCTCGCTTAACCCTCAATGCGGGATTTCCGTGATATGCCCGAATAGGGCGCAACAGTACGCACCGGGGGTGAGCCGTTCTCGGCCGGTGCCTAGTCCCGTCAACGACGAACCGTGGTGATGGGTCACGGGTGGGGCGGATCCCGCTAGCTCGGCGCGGGGAGGATGCAGGCGGGACTGGGTACGGTCAGGACGTCGTCGGCCTGCTTCGGCGCGCCGGTTGCCTGGTCGAGGACGAAGTGCGTGACCTCGTGCGAGCGTTCGTTCGCGACGTAGAGATGCCCGCCGAAGACGGCGAGGTGCCGCGGCCACGCCCCACCCGTCGGGACGTCTGCGACCGGCCGCACGTTCGCGCCCGACACCTCCAACGTCCCGATGACATCGAGCCCGCGGTTCGCGACATAGAGATAGCGGCCGTCGTCACTGATCGCGATCTCTGACGGGTAGTTGTCGGCCGGCGCTTTTTGGGCGGTCGACGGTGAGACGCCTCGGCCCTCCATCGCTCCCGTGCGCGGATCGAGCGCGTAGGTCGTCACCGTGGAGTCGAGCTCGCCCGCGACGTGCACCAACCCGTCGGGGCCGAAGGCGAGGTGACGTGGCCCCGCGCCGGGGGCCGTCTTCGCGACCGGTCCGGCCGTGAGCGCACCGGTGTCGAGATCGAGCGTGTAGGTGAGGACGGCATCGAGGCCGAGGTCGGCGGCGAGAACCTGCTGTCCGCTCGGGTCGACGCGGACCTGGTGGGCGTGCGGCCCTTGCTGACGGTCGGGGTTCGGCCCAGAACCCTCGTGGTGGATGAGAGCGGTGCGCTCCCCGATGGACCCGTCGGGAAGGATCCGGTGCACGGAGACGTGGCCGCTCCCGTAGTGCGCGGTGAGCAGGTAGCGCCCGGACGGATGAACCGTGAGGTGGCACGCGCCCCCGCCGCCTGTCGGCCGTGGATCGCCGACCCCGGTCAGGTCGCCGGTGTCGGTGACGGCGTACGCCACGACGGCGGATTCGGCAGTTTCGTTGAGGGCATAGAGATGGCGTCCGCTGGGATGCCAGGCGAGGAATGCCGGCGAGGCGGTCTCGGCCACGAGGCCGACGAGCGCGAGCGCACCTGAAGCGCGATCCTGCTCCGCCAGGCTGATACCAGCCCCCTCGCCTCTGGCACCGACCGTGAACGAACCGATGTAGACCCTGCGTGCCGTGTCGTTCGCGTTGCCGGTGCTGGCCATTGGCTCCTCCATCTGCTTGCGCTGCCTGGTTGCCCTGCCTGGTTGCGCTGGCTGGTCTCACATGCCGTCGTACATCGCCGTGCCGCACGCGGTGACCGGAACGTAACGCTCGCGCAGTAGCACCTGGCGCTGTTCGTAACATCCGACCGGCTTTCTACCACGGTGACCGTATTTTCCCATCGACGAGCTTGCTCCGACTCGTGGCGAAATGCGACCACTCGGTTCCGGATGAACTCCGTTCCGAATGAGGTCCGTACCGCATTGGATCCGTTCCGAATCGAAGACGGGAAGCCGATGGGCAGGACCAGCTCGTCGTCCGGGGAGGGCCGGTCCCGAACCTACCGGGCGTGCGTGTTCGCCGTGGTCGCCGGTGCCGTCCTGATTCCGGGTCCCGCGCTCGCGCACGTCACCGTCGATCCGGACACGGCCGAGGCGGGTGGCTACGCCAAGCTGGCCTTCCGCGTTCCGAACGAACGTGACGACGCGTCCACCACCCGGGTCGAGGTGGTCTTCCCGCAGGACGCTCCGCTTGGCCACGCGTCGGTCAAGCCGATACCCGGCTGGACGTCGACGACCACGATGAAGAAGCTCGCCGAGCCGATCATGTCGGGCGACAGCGAGATCACCGAGGTCGTGTCCTCCATCGTGTGGAAGGGCGGCAGCATCGGGGCCGGCGAGTTCCAGGAGTTCGAGGTGTCAGCCGGCCAGCTGCCGGAGGGCGAGGCGACGCTCGCGTTCAAGGCTCTGCAGACCTACTCGAGGGAGAGGTGGTCCGCTGGATCGAATTCCCCGTCGCAGCTGGCGAGGAGCCCGAGAATCCGGCACCGGTGTTGACGGTCGCACCACCCGACGCGCAGGATCCGGGCGCCCGGTGGCTCGCCGGTGCCGGCCTGGCCGCCGGCCTGTTGGCGTTGGTCGTCGCGTTCCGGCGTCGCCGGCCAGCTGAGGCCGATGAGGCTGCTGGGGTGGTTGAGGCTGCTGAGGCCGTTGAGACTGCTGGGTCCGTCGAGAATGCCGGCGAGGAGCGGGCGAAGGCGCGGCGGTGAGTCATCGTCGGCTGATCCGACGGTGTGCCACGGTCGCGGCGGCCGTGGTGACCACCTGGCTCGCCCTGCTCGTCGGAGCGGGCCAGGCGTGGGCGCACGCCTGTCCACCCAGCCCACCAACGGTCAGCATCTCTCGACCGCTCCGCACGCGGTGACGTTGACGTTCACCGAGCCGGTCGACCTCGGGCTCGGCGCGGTGCAGGTCCTGGACTCCGCCGGGTCGGTAAGAACGGACGCGCTGGCGCATCGTCCGGGCGACGCCACCACGATCACCGTGCCGATCCGCGGCTCGCTGTCCGACGGCGTGTACACCGTGAGCTGGCAGGTGACGTCGTCCGACTCGCATCCCGTGCGGGGTGCGTTCGCGTTCACGGTCGGGGACCCGCCCGCTGCGGCGAGCCCGGCGGATGCGAGCGGGGGTACGAGGACAGGTGACGGGCATGCGTACTCCCTGATCGGCGTGCTGTCGGGGGTGGGGCGCGTCGTGGCGTTCGCGGGCCTGGCCTTGTGCGTCGGCACCGCGTACTTCCTGGTGGCCTGTTGGCCGGCTGGCGCGCGTGATCCGTGGGCGCTCCGGCAGCTCCGGTACGGCGGGATCGGGCTCGCGGGTGCGACGGTCGCGACGCTGCTCTTCTACGGTCCGTACGTCGCCGCGCTCCCGGTCGGTGCGATCGGCAGACCGTCGCTGTTGGCCGAGACGTTGCAGACCAGGCTCGGCGCCGCCCTCGTGGTGCGGCTGCTGCTGCTCGGCGGGTTCGCGGTCGGGGGATGGCTGCTGCTCCGCCGGCTCGCGCATCGCCGCAGCGACCACCTGCCCGACGACACCCGGACGCGTACGCTCCACGGCGCTTGTGTCATCACGGCCGCCGCCGCCCTCGCCACCACGTGGAGCGCCGCCAACCACAGCGCCGCGGGGGTCCAGGTGCCCGTCGCGATCGTCGCGGACGTGGTCCACCTGGTGGCGATGGCGGTCTGGCTCGGCGGACTTGTCGGGCTTGGTCTGGTGCTGCTGCCGAGCAGGAGGATCGGCGGTGTGCACACCGTGGTCCGGCGGTTCTCGGCGACCGCCGTGGCCTGTGTCGCGGCGCTCGCCGCCACGGGCCTCTACCAGGCCTGGCGCCAGGTCGGCAGTGTCGCCGCGCTCACGGGCGCCGACTACGGTGGCGTGCTCCTGATCAAGGTGGCGCTCGTGCTCGTCATCCTGGTCCTTGCGTTCGGTGCGAGGTCGTGGGTACGCAGGCACGATCGCCCGGCAGTCGCCCCGATCGCCCGCTCGTCGACTCACAAGTTGGGCTCTCGAGCGCCTCGCGGAACGCGGGCCAGTGCGACGGCAGACGTCGCGACACTTCGCCGGTCCGTGATCGGTGAGGTGGGCGTCGGCGCGTTGGTGCTCGTCCTGACCGCGGTGCTCGTCAACACCGAGACCGCGCGTACCGCACTCGCGAAGCAGGAGGCGGGCACCCAGACCGGCGTGGCGACTGCGCCCACGCCCGGCGTGGGACCTACGCCCAGCAGGGCTGGCGGCCAGGTCGGGGGCGCTGCCAACCCTGAGGCGCTGCCGACCATGCCGAACGTGCCCGGAACGGCGACTATCCCCTACGACACCGGCGGGCCCGACGGGAAGGGCACGATCCAACTCGTCGTCGTACCACCGAAGGTCGGGGTGACGACGATGCACCTGGCCACCGTCGGCAAGGACGGCCGGCCGGTGGACCCGGTTGAGATCAGCGCCGCGGCGAAGCTCACCGAGCCCGACGTGGGTCCGATCAGCCTGAAGGTCGCGAAGTCATCGCCGGGGCACTACATCTCCCTGCCCATCTTTCCCCTTGCCGGACAGTGGAAGATCACGGTGGGGATTCGTACGTCCGACGTGGACCAGGTGACAGTGACGGCTCCGGTCGACATCGGCTGAGGAAACCTCCTGGCGGCGGCTTTCGGGCGTTCCCGGGGCGTTCAGGGCCGGTCGATCCGGAACGGTGTGAGGTCGAGCGGCGCGAGTTCATCGAATGCGAGAGCCGCGGCGATCCGTCCCGAGTACGGTCCGGCGGTGAGGCCGGTGGCGCCCATCCCGGTCGCCACGACCAGTCCGTCGATACCGGGAGCCCTGCCCAGGAAGGGGATCTCGTCGTCACTGCGCGGCCGGAAGCCGACTCTGGACTCCAGCAGCGTGGCGTCGGCGAGCCCGGGCGCGACGGTGAGAGCGTCGTCGAGGACCTCGCGAATGCCGCCGGCGGTCAGCCGGTAGTCGAACCCGGAGCCCGTCTCGCGGGTGGCGCCACAGACGATCCGTCCACCGGGAAATGCCAGCAGGTAGTGCGCTCCGAGCGGTTGCACGATGGGCCATGCGGAGGTGTCGACACCGGCGAGCTGCAGGTGGACGATCTGGCCCTACTGCGGCGTCAAGGCAAGCTTGACGCCGAGCGGACGGAGTAGTTCGGGGGTCCAGGCGCCGGCAGCGACGACGACCGCGTCCGCCGGGACCAGGTCGCCTGCGGAGCCGCGTCCGGTGAGGCGTACGCCGGTGATCCGGCCGGAGTCGTCCGCGACCAGCTGGGCCGAGCCGGACTTTCGCGTCATGCCACGACGGCCCGCCGCCCGGATCAGCGCGTCACGCAGCAC
>JBOHED010000119.1:0-4621 GCA_050700915.1 Actinopolymorphaceae bacterium
CCGCCCAAGTCCGGCCGACGCCCTCCCGCCCGAAGCGGCATTCTTCGTGAGAAGCTGGCCGATGTGCTCACCGAGGGTCTTCACGAGGCGAAGTCACGGCTTGTGGCTTGCGGGGTCGATGTGATGGAGTTCGTCGATTCGGAGCACATGCCGCGCACGCTGCTCCGCGGGCTTGCCACCGGCGCGGATGCCTTCGCTGGCCAGGTCAGTGACCGCCGGCGCCTCGGCTCCGCGTGGGGGGTGTCACCCGCACTCGCGCGGTTCCTGGAGCCCGACCCCGCGGAGGTGCTGCGGTCGTGATCTCGAAGCTGACAGGCCAGCGTCCATACCGTCCGGCGGCAGCCGCCCTGATGGCGGGGCTGGCCGGCGCACTCGTATTCGTCGGCACACCTGCGCTCGCCGAGGATCCACCGCCCCCAAAGGAAGCGTTCACGATCGGCGACGAGCGGATCGACGAATCGAGCGGACTGACAGTCGGTACGAAGCACCCCGACCTCTTCTACACGATGAACGACTCCGGCGGCGACGCCGTGGTCTTCGCACTCGACAGTTCCGGCGCCGCCGTCGGCACTGTCACGCTCGGCGAGGTGACGGCCGAGGACTGGGAGGCGCTCTCCACCGGACCTGAGGGCCGTCTCTGGGTCGGAGACATCGGTGACAACGACGCGGCGCGGGAGTCCATCACGCTCTACCGCTTCCGCGAGCCGGAGGAGCTCGGTGACACGAGCGAGCCGTGGAGCAGGTACCTCTTCACCTACGAAGACGGCGCGCACGACGCCGAGACCATCCTCGTCCACCCGGAGACCGGTCAGATCTACGTGGTGACCAAGTCCCCCGATGGTGGCGGCATCTACGCCGCGTCCGAGGAACCCGTTCCCGGCGAGACCAGCACGCTCACCAAGGTCGGTGACGCACCGCCGGTGGTGACCGACGGCGCGTTTCTGCCCGACGGCTCCGGCGCAGTCATTCGTACGTACGACAAGGCGTTCGTGATCGAGCTCCCCAGCGGCAAGATCACCCGCACGGTCGGACTCCCGCGCCAGAAGCAGGGCGAGTCGATCGCGGTGAGCGCCGACGGCAAGCAGTTCTTCGCCGGCAGTGAGGGCGCCGGGTCCGTCGTCTACACCGTCTCGTCGACCGGACCACCACCGGCGGCGAATCCGAGCCCCAAGTCAACCAAGGACTCCGGGGGCGGAAAAGGTGCCGAAGGAGGCGCGGACGAAGCCACCGAGGCGGGTAGTGACTCCGGTGTGAAGGGTTTGCTCGGAGGGATCCCGTGGTGGATCCCCGCACTGGTACTCGGGGCGGCGCTCCTGGCTGGCATCGTGGCGTTCCCGCGGGCACGGCGACGGCCCGTGACCCCGGGCGGGATGCGGGATCGAGGCGCCGTACCGGCCAGCCACGACATCGACGACATGGACGAGGCCGCTCGGGACGACCGGTACCGCTACGGCGAAGGTGACCCGCGGAACGCTCCTTGGCCTGCCGACGACGAGGGCGGTCCGGGCCGGTGGCCCGACGACGACCAGCCGCCGCCGTGGCGGGACGAGGCTGACGGCCCGCCGTGGCGCGCGGACGACCGCGAGCCGGTGTCGTCGTGGCAGCCGGGACAGGCGGGGCAGGCGGCTGAGGACATGCCTGGGCGGTGGGCCGCGCACGGTGACGGTCCGCCCCCCTACGCCGACCAACCAGGCGGTTACGCCGATCAGCCGGCCGGCTACGCCGACCAACCAGGCAGCTACGCAGACCAACCGGCCGGCTACGCGGACCAGTCAGCGGGCTACCGCGACGGGCCCGCCTACGCGGACCAACCGCGGGACTATTCCGACCAACCACCGGCGTACAACGATCCGCCGCCCGGCTTCCAGGACCCGGCCCGGCCGTACGCCGACCAGCCTGCGGGCCACCCCGACCAGCCACCCGGCTACCGCGACGCGCCGGCCTACGCCGACGCTCCGCCGGCCTACGCCGACCCGCCTCCGGCCTATGCCGACCCGCCGCCGGCGTACGGTGACGCCACGCCACCGGCCTACGCCGATCCACCCGGTGGCTATCGCGACCAGCCCGGCTATGCCGACCCGCCGCCCGCGCCGGGCTACCAGGACCGGCCGGATGCCTACCCGGAGCCGGCGTCGTACGGCAGTCAGCCACCGGCGTACAACGATCCGCCTCCCGGCTACCAGGACCAGCCGCCGGCCTACGCGGACCCGCCGCCCTACGCCGATCCGCCGCCGTATCAGGACACGCCGCAGGGTTACCAGGGTCAGCCTCCGCCCTATGTCGATCAGCCGACCGCGGCGTACGCACGGGACAGCATTCCCGGTCCGCCGGCACGGGAGGACGGCTGGCACAGCCCGCCGAGAGTGGACAACAACCAGGGCTGGGACAACGGGCCGGATTCGTCCGGACCGCCTGTCGGGCAGGCCTCGCCGCCAGGCTGGGATCCCGCGCCGGAGCCGAACAACCTGCCGTGGCGGCAGTCCAGTGCGCTGCCGTGGGAGCAGGGCCCACCGCAGGGCGGGCGACACGACGACGGACCACCGGCCTCGGACCCGCCGCCGTGGGCGGACCCGCCGCGGCCCGAACCCGGGTGGGGTGAGGAGCCCGCCGAGGCGGCACCACGCCGGCCGAGTTGGCACGACGACTACCGGAGGCCGCCGACTCCGCGCCGGTTGTTCCGCGACGACGATCCGGCCGAGTAACCCGGGCTCGAGCCCACCTCAGCCCCGGATCCGCTTGCGTGGTCGCCACGGAAGCCCGCGAGGCGATCTACGATTCGTACGTGATTGACTACTTTCTGCTAAGTTGGACATAAGTAACAGAGCAGCATCAGCAACACCTTTCGCCAGGTGGGCCGGTGTGTCTGCCGGTGATAGTCCGGCGGCAGAGAGGTAACAATGCGTCGCCATCCCTCAGGACCACCGAAGCATCGGCGAAGCCGCGAACGCGGAACCGGCTCGAACCGCCGTCCTCGCCGCCGCTTCTCCGTCGCCGCCGCTATCGTCGTGGTCACCGCCGGCGTCGTGGCAGGTACCCCCGAGACCGGCGCGGCCCAGGTGCCGGGCAACCAGGTGCCGGGCAACCAGGTGACGGGCAACCAGGTGACGGGCAACCAGGTGTCGGGCAACCAGATGTCGGGCAACCAGGCTCCGCCCGCGGGCAGCAATCACCGTGGCGTGGGCGGCGCCGGGAGCAGCGACGCTCCGCTGCGAGCGCCAGGCCGGTGAACCGGGCGGCGCACGCACGTCAGGTCAGCCGCTCCACCACGTGGTCGATGCAGACCGTCAACGCCTCCACATCGGCCGGGTCCACCGCCGGGAACATCCCCACCCGCAGCTGGTTCCGCCCGAGCTTGCGGTAGGGCTCGACGTCGACGATGTCGTTGGCACGGAGCACCTTCGCGATCGCCGCCGCGTCGACGCCCGGGTCGAAGTCGACGGTGCCGACGACCAGTGAGCGCGCCTCCGGGTCCTTGACGAACGGCGTGGCGTACGCCGACTTCTCCGCCCAGGTGTAGAGCCGGTTCGACGAGTCGGACGTACGACTGACCGCGCCGTCCAGGCCGCCGTTCACGAGCAGCCAGTCGAGCTGTTCGGCGAACAGGATCAGCGTGGCGACGGCCGGTGTGTTGTACGTCTGGTCCTTGCGGGAGTTGTCGATCGCGGTCGGGAGGTCGAGGAACGTCGGTACGTAGCGGCCCGACGCGGCGATGTCGTCGACCCGGGACAGCGCACGCGGCGACAGAACCGCGACCCAGAGGCCGCCGTCGGCCGCGAAGCACTTCTGCGGCGCGAAGTAGTAGGCGTCCGTCGTGGCGATGTCGACCGGGAGCCCGCCCCCACCCGACGTCGCGTCGATGAGTACCAGCGCGTCGTCGTCGGCGCCCTCGACACGGTGGACCGGCGCCATCACGCCGGTGGAGGTCTCGTTGTGCGGCCAGGCGTACGCGTCGACACCGTCCTCGGCGTACGGCGTCGGCAGGGTGCCCGGCTCGGCCTTGACGACCGTGGGCGCGTCGAGGAACGGCGCGCCTGCCACCACCGCCGCGAACTTCGACCCGAACTCGCCATGGGAGAGGAGCTGGGTACGGGAGCGCAGGAGGTTGTGTGCGGCGACGTCCCAGAACGCGGTCGTGCCGCCGTTGCCGAGCACGACCTCGTAGCCGTCGGGCAGCCCGAACAACGCGGAGACGCCCTCCCTGATCCGCCGGACGAGCTGCTTGACCGGTGCCTGCCGGTGCGACGTCCCGAGCAGGGTGGTGGCGCCCACGGAGAGCGCTTCCACCGCCTCGGGTCGAACCTTCGACGGGCCGGAGCCGAACCTGCCGTCGACGGGCCTGAGGTCATGGGGGATCACGATGTGATCAACTGCGTCGGCCACGAGCCACCTCTCGGGACGGAAGAAAAACCAACGTTCATTGTGTCAAGGCTCGGCCCGCCGGGGCGCAGCCCCCCGTGGGTCGTCCCACCCGCCCCGCCGCAGGCGTCTGGTGATCATGAACCCTCTCCGGGGTCCCAGCACCGGCGAAGTTTCATGATCACCGGGCAGGTACGCGCTAGGGTCGTGGCTCGTGGAGCAGGCACCTGACGGCGAGCCCTCGCTGGCCGCGATGCGCCAGCGC
>JBOHED010000120.1:0-8045 GCA_050700915.1 Actinopolymorphaceae bacterium
TCGAGAAGGATCCCTTCCAGGCGGTCATGCTCGGCCCGAAGGCGCGGGTGCCCGACGACTTCTGGCACGTCGCCGGAGTGAAGGCTGGGCAGGTGGTGGTCTTCCGTACCAGCCTGCCGGTGGAGCGGGCCGGCACGGTGACGCTCGCGGTGGAAGCCAATGGCGCAAAGGACATCTGGTGGAACGGCGAGCCCCTTGGGCCCGACCCCGGCGGCTTCCTCCGCCTCGACGAGGTACGCACCCGTGCCGGCAGCAACCTGCTCGAGGTTCATGTCACGGCCGATGCCAGAGCTTCCTCCCCCATTCCCACCCGAGATCTCGCCTTGCGTGGCTACTGGGCCCTCACGACGGATCCTGATGCGTACGCCCGGCCGGCCTGGCTGATGCCGGACGACGGTACGGTCCGGGGGACCGAGCTGATGGCCCGCGGCACACTCACGCTCCCGGCGGCCGCGGTGCGGGCGACCCTGCAGTTGGGGACGGAAGGTCCGGCACAGCTTTTCCTTACGGGTAAGGAGATCGCGACCCAGGGTGCGTTCGAGCCGTACGGCGGGCAGGGCCGCGTCCTGCCGTACGACATCGCCGAGCACCTGGTCGTCGGCGACAATCCGATCGAGGTGCGCTTCACCGACATCGGCAGACCGTTGGCGGTGTTCGTCGATGCCCTGGTTGCGTGCGCCGACGGCACGACGTCGACGTTCGTGACCGACGCGTCCTCGTGGACCTTCGCGCGGGACGGTGTGCCGGTCCGAACGGCGTTGCGGCGCTTGCAGCCGTACGACCCGCGGTTCGCGTGGCTGCGTCCCCGGCCGCATCCGCTGCCGCGCGCGAGCTGGCTCGAAGCGGCCGTGGACGACGGCAGCGTGCTCGATCTCGTGCCCGAGGCGCGGCCGGGCCTCGACAAGCCTGCCGAATGGTTCCGGATCGTCGTACCACCCGGTGCGACCTCGGCGACCATCCCGGTCGCCTGGGGGCGGGTGCAAGTCTGGCTTGACGGGGTGGAGATCCCTGTCTCACAAGGGCGAGTGGTGTTGCGACGGCCAGAGATAGAAGGTCGCATCCTTGCCGTACGCATCGAACCGGCCGACGGACGCTCCGGTGGCGCGTTGTGGGACGGGCCGCTGGAGTTCGAATGCGGGGAAGGGTTGTTGTCGGCCGGGCCGTGGGCCGACGCCGGGCTGGGTTCGTACTCAGGCGGTGTCCGGTACCGCCGTCAAGTCCACCTTGACACGGTGCCAGGGTCGGCCGTGCTCGACCTTGGCGCGGTGCGTGGCACGGCCGAGGTGGTCGTCAACGGACAGCATGCCGGCGTACGCATCTGGTCGCCGTGGCGGCTCGACGTCTCCGGACTGCTGCGGGCCGGCGTGAACGACGTCGAGGTGACGGTCTACAACACGCTCGCGCCCTATCTCGACGACTGCTCACCCACGATGGGAGTCTTTCCCGGGCAGCGGTTGTCGGGCCTACTCGGACCGGTCACCCTGCGAACAGCAACACGGCGGAAAGCCCACCCACCGGACGGGAGCTGAGTGCTGATGGCACTGCCGAGGATCCGTGAAGTACGGGCGTACGTCGTGCGTGGCGGCGGCGCCGACTATCACGACCAGACCACGAAACACTGGATCGACGACCACGTGGCGACGCCGATGGCGCGCTATCCCGAGTACCGCGAAAGCCGGCAGGCGTTCGGTCTCAACGTCCTCGGCACGCTCGTGGTCGAGGTGGAGGCGGACGACGGCACGATCGGATTCGCGACGACAACGGCCGGCGAACCCGGTGCCTACATCGTCGAGAAACACCTGGCCCGCTTCGTCGAAGGCGCACCGACCACATCGATCGAGAAGATCTGGGACCAGATGTACTCGGCGTCGCTCTTCTATGGACGCAAAGGCATCGTCGTCAACTGCATCAGTGCGGTCGATCTCGCGCTCTACGACCTGCTAGGCAAGCTGCGCGGCGAACCCGTCTACGCACTGCTGGGTGGCCCGGTGCGCGACGAGCTGGTGTTCTACGCGACCGGCGCCCGCCCGGACCTTGCCGAGAAGATGGGCTTCATCGGCGGCAAGCTGCCCTTGCAGCACGGGCCGGCGGAGGGTCCCGCCGGCATGCAAGCCAACCTTGACAGGCTCCGGTCGATGCGCGAACGGGTGAGCGACGGCTTCTTCCTCGCCTGGGACTGCTGGATGTCGCTCGACGTCGACTACGCCACCCGGCTCGCCCACGGGTGTGCCGACCTCGGGCTGAAATGGATCGAGGAGGCGCTGCCACCCGACGACTACTGGGGCTACGCCGAACTACGCCGCCGGATGCCGACGGGCATGTGGGTGACGACCGGTGAGCACGAGTGGACGAGGTACGGATTCCGGCTGCTGCTGGAGATGGGCTGCGCCGACGTCATCCAGCCCGACGTCAACTGGTGCGGGGGAATCACCGAACTCATCAGGATCACCGCACTGGCGGACGCGCAGGGTGTGCCGGTGATCCCGCATGGCTCGAGCGTGTATTCGTACCACTTCGTGATCACCAAGGTGAACAGCCCGTTCTCGGAGTTTCTGATGATGCACCCCGAGGCGAGTGAGGTCGTGCCGATGTTCCACCCGTTGCTGCTCGACGAGCCGGTGCCGGTGGGCGGCAGGTTGCGGTTGCCGGAGACGCCGGGTTTCGGCGTACGCCTGAACCCTGAGGCCAACCTGCACCGCCCCTACAGGCACTGAGCGGGGCGGAGCAGGCGGAGCATGACGAATGCCGGGCGCTCGGCGAGTTTCGCGTGAACCTCGGGGAAGCGGCGGCGAAGGTCCTCCGATGGCTGGGGTTCCACGAGACGTTCGATGAGGAAGCCCGCGTCGGTCGCTTCCGCACACGTGGCGGTGAGTGGTTGCCGCCAGTAGCGCACGTCCCAGTCGTCCCTCCAGACCTCCTCGACCAGCTCGACGTCGAAGTAGCTGCCGCCGAGGCGCCGCCAGTCCTCCATCGGATGGTGCGTGGAGAGCACGAGGCGTCCGCCCGGACGCAGCACCCGGAAGAGTTCTCGGAGCAGTGCCCGTCGGTCGTCGACGTGGTGGATCACGAGCGCGAGGACCACGGCGTCGAACGACTGGTCCGCCAGCCAGTCGAGTGGTCGGGAAAGGTCGTGGGCGCGGAAGTCCGCCCGCCCACCGAGTCGCTGCTGGGCGAGTTCGACCATGCCACTGCTCTCGTCGATGCCGACGACCGACGCGCCTCGGTTGGCAAGCTCCTCGGCGTAGAGACCCGGGCCGCAACCGGCGTCGAGGACGGCCTGGCCGTCGACGTCACCAAGCAGCTCGAGCACGGCCGCCCGGTCATAGAGGGCGTTGTAGGCACCGTCGGCCGCACGGCGTTCGAAGTCGCCAGGACGTCGTTCGTAGATCGTGCTCATCGCCAGCCCTTCACGACAGGTGAACTCCGTGCGGTTGACCAGCACATCCTCCTGTGGATGGTCAGCGCAACCTCCTTGTTCGTACGTCCCGGCACTCTGGTCAGGCGCCCGGGCGCACCGGGTCGAGCCCTTCCTCTTTCGCGGCATCGAACAGGTGTCGGTCGTAGGTGACGAACGCCGTCACCTCCTCGCGGATCGCGAGCGCACTGGCCAGGTGGATCGCGTCAAGGCTGCGGAGCACGCGGTCACCCACGTGAACCGCATCGTCGAGGATGTCGTTGGTCAGCGCCACCCGGTCAAGGAAGCCGAGGTAGGCCTCAGCCTTGAGGAGGACGTCGTCGTATTCGCGCCGGCAGGCGCGCAGTGTCTCCAGGCGGGTGAGCTCGCTTGTTACCACGGGGATGCCCGTGCGTTCCACCAGCCAACGTTGAAAGGGGATGCTCTCGGCGTCAGCGAGAAACAGCTTGAGGATGGCTGACGAGTCGACGTAGATCATGGAAGGCGCTCTTCACGCAGGTCGACCAGCACCTCTGCCGTGCTGCGCTCGCCTGGACGCAGTGGCCGCGGAGTGGGCAGCCGGAACGATCGAGTGGCGGGGATGAGCTTCCCCTCGGCGATCAGGCGTTCGCGGGCGGTGATCTCGGCAGGGGGTGGCACGAGAAAAGCGACCAGCTGACCGCGCTCGGTGACCTGCACGGTCTCGCCGGCCTTCACCTTGTCGAGGTAGCGACTGGCGTGCTGGCGCAGCTCCCGGACCCCGATGCGTTCCATGGCAAAAGTGTAGCATCTCGGGTGCTACATTTGTCCCGGTGTGAAGGAAGACGTGGAGGGGATCGGTCGTGCAGGACAGTTCGGAACCTTCCAGCACGGTCCTGGCCGAGGTGACCCGGGTGGTGGCCCCGGCACTCGGGCGTACGACCGATGAAGTGGGTGAGATCGGGGTCGAGGTCCTTGCCCAGCCGACGATCGCCGACCTCGCGACGGTGGGCATCTGGCGAGTTGGTACGCGGGATCGGGCATGGTCTGTGGTGTGCAAGGTCATCCGGCATGCCGACAGCGCCGGCACGACATGGCGCTCGCATCCCGATCCACGCCACCCGTTCTACTGGCGGCGGGAGGCGGAGGCGTTCGGAAGCGACCTGCTCGCGGGCCTATGTGACGGTCTCCGGGCGCCCGCGTGTCACGGCATCGTGGATCGGGATGACGGCACCACCGCGATCTGGATGGAGGACGTCGCCGGCGCGCCAGCCACGGGTTGGGCCCTGGACAGATATCGCCGTGCGGCAAGGGACCTCGGGCGGATGCAGGGCAAGCTTGCCGATGCTCCGGCCCTCGCGGAGCGATGGCTCAGCCGCGACTGGCTCCGCACCTATGTCGAACGCCGGGCCGCCGACTGCGGCATCGTCGACGACCCGCGCGCATGGGCCCACCCAGGTGTCAAGGCTGCCTTGCCAGCGGGCAGGGCGGATGGGTTCCGGCGGCTGTGGGCGGACCGGGACCGGTTCCTGGCCGTGCTCGACGCCTACCCCAGAACCCTGTGCCAGTTGGACTTTCACCAAGGGAACCTCTTCGACGTCGAGGGCGACACGGTGGTCATCGACTGGGCGTTCGCCGGTGTCGGTGCGTTCGGAGAGGATCTCGGAAACCTGCTCGTCGACGCGGCCACCGACTTCCACCTGGTGCCCGGTGCGCTGCCGGGCCTGTTCGAGGTCCTGGTGGACGGCTATGCGGCGGGCCTTGCCGAAGGCGGGCGCGTACTCCCACTCGAGGACGTACGCAGGGCGATCGCGGCAGGAGCGGCGGCGAAGTATGGCTGGCTGGTCCCGGCCGTCCTCGACGCGTTCCAGCAGGGTCGCACGACGCTGAACGGGCGTCCGATCGAGGAGGGAGCGCGCGCCTGGGTGGCCGCGGCGGAGTTCCTGGTCACCGTGGCACCCCTGGTTCTCGCCTGACGCCGTTGCGGCGGATGTTCCGAACTGCCAAGCTCACGGCACGCTGTCGACATCGACGGTGGGCCACGGCTTTTGGGCATGCCGGGCGCCTCTGCTCCAGACATAGTGGGGAGTACACCGATGCCAAGCGAGCATCCGGCGGCGGATCCTTTGCGCGACGCACTGGCCGGTCTGGTGCGCGAGGGTACGTTGTCGGCGGAGCAGGCGCACCGGGTCGGTGACGTCCTTCGTCGTACGGGCGTCGAGCCCGGTCAGCCTCGGGATGCCGCGCCCGAACGCCGGGAGCGTGTGGTCGAGGTGTTGTCCTACCTCGGCGCGCACTCGTCATCGGCGCCCTGATCCTCATCGTCGGCCTCGCGTGGAGCGACCTGAGCCGCGCCGGGAAGCTGGCGATCTGCGGTGGCGCGACCGTCCTCCTGCTCGCCGCCGCGGTGGCGGTCGCCGGCATCGGTCGTCCCAGCTCGGGTTCGG
Organism: Actinopolymorphaceae bacterium; assembly: GCA_050700915.1. GTDB lineage: Bacteria > Actinomycetota > Actinomycetes > Propionibacteriales > Actinopolymorphaceae > Thermasporomyces. Next base: position 5,821 of record JBOHED010000120.1, read on the forward strand.
GCGCGAAGGGTGCAGGCAGCCGGCAGCGCGACACCCTCGCCTCCACCCTCGGCGCACTGGGCGCGGGCGGCGCGGCGTTCACGGTGGGTGTGGCCATCGACGTCGACGGGTTCCGTGCACTGATCCTGCCCGGCGTCGCCATGGTGGTCGTTGCCGTTGCCAGCTACGTGATGTGGGGGAAGGCGCCGCTCGTCTGCGCGACCTTCGGCGGCGGTTTCCTCGTCGTCATCGCGCTCATCGACATGCGTCCCCAGGAGTGGTCGGCGCTGGTGCTGACCGGCATCGCGTTGCTGGCGTACGGCGGGTTCTGGATCGGTGTGGGCCGGGTCCTGACCGAACGCGACGTCGCCGGCGTCCTCGGCGGCGCGATCGCCCTCATCGGTGCCGAGCTTGCCAGCATCGACAATGACCACGCCTGGGTCGGACTGCTGCTGGGCCTGGTCGGCATCGCGGCGATGTTCGCGCTGTTCTGGACCAGCCGCCGCTGGTGGTACGCGGTGTTCGGTGCCGCCGGTGCACTCGTCATCCCGCCGACCGCGCTGGGCGTGATGTTCGACAACGCCCTGCTCGTCGGTGTCGTCCTGCTGCTCATCGGAGTCGCCTTGATCGTCGGCGCGGTCGCGACGCTCCGACGGCGAGGGAGACTGTCCACCACACCGCCGGCCAAGGATCCTGGCGAGTCCGCCTGAATCCTTGCGCGGGTCCCGGAACCGGTCGACGAGCCCCGGTCGGGTGTGATCGACTCCCGGCTCAGCGGGGCCCGAGGATCTCGCCGAGCTGGCGGGCGGCGGCGAGGGCGCGGGCAGCATCCTCGGCCGTACGCACGCCCGCGGTCTCGTGCAGGTCCCGCTCAAGTCGGTCGGAGACGGCGGCCGGATCGGCCTGGTCGCTGTGCATCCGCAGGAAGCGGTACCAGTCGAGAATCCGGATACCCAGGACCTCCCGCTCGTGGGAAGACTGGATGAACCCGTCCATCAGGCCGCGGACCCGTGCGACCCGGCCGAAGTTCTTCCCTCCGTCGTACGCCGGCTGGTCGGCGATCTGCGCGTCCTTGCCGGGATAGGGACGGGCGTCGACGGGCGGCCGGATGGCGCGGTCGGCTCCCTTGGCAGCGCCCCGGGAATGCTGCCAGTAGTGGTTGCGGTACTCCGCCGCCCACCGCGCCGACACGACGTAGGGCTCGGCGGCCACCGGTGACCCCGACAGCACGTTGTCGAGATGCCATGGCACGACGACCAGCAGGTCGTGGTCGGCGCACGCGGCCGGCGTCGTGGTGAACCGGAAGCTCGGCTCACCCTCCTTGGCCAGCAGGAACCAGCCCTTGAGCTCGATGCCGAGCGCGATGTGGGGACCGCCGGGGGAGCCCTTGCGCAGCAGGCGAACGTCGGGGAACCGTTGCGACTGACGTTCGAACGTGTAGCCCAACCACTCGTCCTCGGGGTCCCACAGCGCACGCTGCTGGTTGAGGGCGGAGACGACCTGGCCCTCGATCGAGGTGCCCAGCAGCGTGTTGAGGCTGTGCAGGTCGGTGGCGTTGACGCCGGCGATCTGGTTGGTGCCGAAGCCGATTCCACTGGCGAAGTGCGCCGGAAGCCCGGCCAGCAGCGTGCGGAGCCGGCCCTGGAGAACGGTACGCGGATCGTCCGGGTCGAGCGCCGGTTCGACCGGTGCGCTCGGTCCCAGCGGAGCGGCCGGGTCGGGGTCGAAGAGGCCGTCCGTACCGGGCGTCGTGCCGGACGCCATACCGGAGGTCATGCCGGACATCATGCCGGCCCGTCCGCGGTGCCTGCGTTGTCCGACGCCGGGTCGGGACGCTCGGAGGGTACGGCGGCCTCCTCCGCGACCGGGTTCGCCGCCGCCCGCGCCGAGCGCAGGCGTTCGCGGGCGAGCCTGGTGAACTCCAGGTCCAGTTCGGCGGCGAATGCCCGACGGCCGAGCGCGACCGCCGCGACCGATCCGGAGGCCAGCCCGCCGAACGGTTCCCACACCACGTCGCCGGGCACCGTCACCGCCTTGACCAGGCGTTCCATGAACTCCAGGGGTTTCTGGTTCAGGTGGGCCGAGCTGCCGGAGGTCGGCCGGTAGACCCTCGGGGCCGCCCTGCGCAGGGTGCCCTTGAGGCGTTCGTCGTCGTGCAGCGGTCCGCGGTGCCAGACGTTGGTGATGCCGTGCTGGTGGTTCCACCGGTGCCGCAGCGAGTCCCACTCCTTCGCCGTGACGACGAC
>JBOHED010000121.1:0-2481 GCA_050700915.1 Actinopolymorphaceae bacterium
GTCCCCAGCGCCAGGTCTCGCCGGTCAGCTCGTCGCGCACGACGAAGGTGTCGTGCCAGTCCAGGCCCAGGTCGGGCATGGTGAGGGAGACGACCGACTCACGGATCCCGTGCGGGTCGAGGTTGACCGCGACGACAACGGTGTCGTCGATGACGCTGTGAACGTCGTCGGCCGGACCGCCGGAACCGTCGTGCGGCCGCTCGCTCTTGGAGAAGACGAGCAGGCCGTCGTCAGGAACATGGTGGAAACGCAGGTTGCGCAGACGCTGCAGGGCAGGGTGTGCACGGCGGATGTCGTTGAGCTGGCGCAGATAGGGCATGATCGACTGGCCTTCGCGCTCACCGCCTGGTTCGTAGGCCGCCCAGTCGCGCGGCCGGTACTCGTACTTCTCGGAGTCGAGATACTCCTCGCTACCCGGGCGTAGAGCCAGGTGCTCGCACAGCTCGAAGCCGGAGTAGACACCCCAGGTGGGGGAGAGCATCGCCGCCAGGACGGCACGGATCTTGAACGCGGCCGGCCCGCCGTCCTGCAGGAAGGACGTGAGGATGTCCTGGGTGTTGACGAAGAAGTTCGGTCGCAGGAACGCCGACGTCTCGCGGCTGAGCTCGGTGAGGTACGACTCGAGCTCGTCCTTGGTGTTGCGCCAGGTGAAGTACGTGTAGGACTGGTGGAAGCCCACCTTGGCGAGCGTCTGCATCATGGCCGGCCGGGTGAACGCCTCGGACAGGAAGAGCACATCCGGATCGGTCGTACGAATCTCCGCGAGCAGCCACTCCCAGAACTGCACCGGCTTGGTGTGCGGGTTGTCGACCCGGAAGATGCGGACGCCGTGGTCCATCCAGTGCCGGACGACCCGCAGCACCTCGGCGTAGATCCCCTCCGGGTCGTTGTCGAAGTTCAGCGGATAGATGTCCTGGTACTTCTTCGGCGGGTTCTCGGCGTACGCGATGGTTCCGTCGGACAGCGTGGTGAACCACTCGGGGTGCTCGGTGACCCAGGGGTGGTCGGGCGCGGCTTGTAGGGCCAGGTCGAGCGCGACCTCCAGGCCCAGCTCGCCCGCGCGGGCCACGAACGCGTCGAAGTCCTCGAGCGTGCCCAGGTCGGGGTGGACCGCGTCGTGGCCGCCCTCGGCGGACCCGATCGCCCACGGGGAGCCGGGGTCGCCCGGCGCGGGGTCGAGGGTGTTGTTGGGGCCCTTCCGGTTGACCTTGCCGACCGGATGGATCGGCGGCAGGTAGACGACATCGAAGCCGTTCGCGGCGATGGCGGGCAGCCGTTCGGCGGCGGTCTTGAACGTGCCGGAGACCCAGCGGCCCTCTCGCCCCGTAGAAGCTGGCTCCGCGGCGAGGTAGGCGCCCTCGGACCGCGGGAAGAACTCGTACCAGCTGCCATACAAAGCCCGCTCCCGATCGACGCGCAGCGGGAAGGGCTTGGAGGCGGTCAGGAGGTCGCGCAGCGGGTGTGCGGCGAGGACGTCTGACACCTCGGGCGCGGTCGCGACGCGCAGCCTCGCCTCGGCCGGACGGGAGTCGTCGCGCAGCGCGTGGACCGCCGCCTCGAGGACCGCGCGCCCGGCCTGGTCGGCGGCCGGAAGGTTGTCAGCGGCCCGCCGCAGGAGCTGGGTGCCCTCGGCGAGCATCAGCGGGACGTCGAGCCCGGCCGGGATCTTGATCTCCGCAGCGTGCCGCCAGGTGCCTATCGGGTCACCCCACGCCTCGACCGTGTAGGTCCAGTCACCCTCCGCATCGGGGCGGACCTCCGCGAACCACCGGTCGGTCCCCGGCTCGCCGGGTTGCATGGGGATCCAGCCGAGTGTGCGGCCGTCAGGGGCACGGACGACGACGTTGGCGCCGAGCGCGTCGTGGCCCTCGCGGAAGATCGTCGCCGCGACCGTGAACGCCTCACCTACGACCGCCTTGGCGGGAACCTGCCCACCGGCGCGTACGACCGGATCCACCGAGACGATCGGGATCCGGCCGATCACCGTGTCGGCTGCCCACGAAGGCGCCCAGGTGCGGGGGGCATCCGCCGCGACCTCCCCCGGTGTGTCGCGGACCGTGTCACGGCACTTCGGGGTGTCGTGGCTGCGGGTCGCCGCGGTCTGAGACTGCTGCCAACGGGGGTCTGGGGGCATCTTCTCGTGGGGAGCCATAGGAGTCCGGGAAGGGTGGGTTGGATTGTCTTGTGACCGACTGCTGCGTGATCCGTTGTTGCCTGACCGGCGCTGAGACACAGCGGTGAACCTACTCATCCCAGTATCACGGGTCGAGCCAGGGCATGCTCGGGTTGGGTGCGGTTGGCGCCGCGACGCCAACGCGAGGCCCGTCACGAGGCCGACCAGCAGCAGGTTCATACCCGGGTGGTTCCCCCGGACGGGCTGCAAAACCTTGCTCGTTCTGCAACGACAGAGCAGGCCCCTCGGCGTGTCGGAGATGCCGCTGGGTTAGCGTGTGCCCTCGTGCGTGCCATCCGTCGTTTCAC
>JBOHED010000122.1:0-11057 GCA_050700915.1 Actinopolymorphaceae bacterium
GGCCGGCTCGATCGCGAGCCGCAGCACCAGGGCGTCGGCGCCGTCCCGGTAGTAACCCCTACGCCGGGCGAGCGGGGCGAAGCCTGCTGTTTCGTACATCGCGACCGCGATCTGGTTGGCCTCACTCACCTCGAGCAGCGCCTCGGTGCAGCCGCGCTCCCGCGCCCTCGTGACCACGGCGTCCAGCAGGAGTCGACCGACGCCGAGGCGGCGGTGGTCCGGCCGTACGGCGATCCGCGCGACGTCCGCGGTGGTGCCCACCGCGAGCAGCGCGGCGTAGCCGACAACCTCCCCCGCGTCGACCGCGACCAGGACGTCGCGCGTCTCCGGTACGCCGGCCAGCTCACCACGCAGAGCCTCGTCGCCCCAGGCGTCGACGCCGAAGCACGCCGTCTCCAGTTCGCGCAAGGCATCGAGGTCGGACGTTGCCGCCGGCCGTAAGGACGCCATGACACCGCCGCCGGTCAGGCCACCGGACGGGTGAGGACGCTCTTGCGCGCTCCCGGCTCGGCGACGTCTGGTCGGCGCAGGTAGAGCGGTTCCGGCGCGAGCAGCCGAACCCGGCGGGCAGCCACCAGGAGCGCGAGGTCTCCTGCGGTCGGGTCGCCCGGCCCCGCGGAGTGCGGAAAGGCGTCGGGATAGAGGCGCGCGCCGCGCCCGACCACGAGGTCGGTCGTCGCGATGTCGGTGGGCCGGTCGACGCACGGACCGTCCACCCGGGTGAGCCGGTCGGCGTACCGCGCCCAATAGACCTCCTTGCGCCGGGCATCGGTCGCCACCAGAAAGGTCCGCCCCGATGCGGCCGGTCTGTCGATCTCGGCGGCCGCGGCGAGGACGTCGAGAGTGCACACGCCGTGCACCGGGATAGCGAGGACGTGGCCCAGCGTCCGGGCGGTGACGAGACCGACCCGGAGCCCGGTGAACGGCCCGGGACCGACGCCCACTGCGATGTCGGTGAGGTCACGGCGGTCCGCGCCGGCCTCCCGCAGGACCGTCTCGATTCCGGGAGCGAGCAGCTCGCCGTGGCGACGGGCATCGACGGTGGTGGAGCTCGCCAGGACCTCGCTGCCGTCGGAGAGCGCGACGGTGACGGCAGGTGTCGCCGTGTCGAACGCGAGAAGCAGCACGCCCCTCAGGCTAGCCGTGCCAGAGTTTCTGCCAGGAGCAGAACCCCTTCCGCGCCGTGGACGTCGTACGCGACCCTCGGTCACCTGAGCCGGTACGCGGGGGATGTCCCGGTGGCGGCGGACACGGAGGTGAGTCAGTGCGCATCGTGGTGATCGGGGGCACCTGGTTCATCGGGCGGGCCATGACCCAGCACCTCGCCCGGCAGGGACACGATGTCCTGGTCGTGCACCGCGGCAAGGCCGAGCCCGCGGAGCTCTCCTCCGTACGACACCTCCACGTCGAGCGCGCCGAACTGCCCGGGGCGGCCGACGAGCTCGCGGCGTTCCGGCCAGACGCCGCCGTCGACGTGTCCGCCGGCAACGGTGCCGACGCGCGGGCCGCACTGGCCGCCCTGCCCGAGGGCATCGCGCTGGTGGCGATCTCCAGCGGAGACGTCTACCGCGCGTACGAAGGCCTCCACACCGACCGGCAGGCCGACCTGGTGCCGCTCACCGAGACGTCGCCGCTGCGCGAGAGGCGGTACGTCGACGGATCGGACCACGAGAACCTCGAGATCGAGGAGCTCTATCTCGGGCGAGGTGGCACGTCGCTGCGACTCGGGGCTGTCTACGGGCCGTACGACTACCAGCGGCGGTTCGAGTTCGTGCTGCGCCGGCTGCGGGCGGGGCGGACTGCCATCCCGGTCGGGTCGGGGAGCTTCCTGTTCAGTCGGGTCCACGTGGACGACGTGGCCTCGGCGGTGTCGGCCGTGCTCGATCGCCACTCCGACTGTGCCGCGGAGGCGTTCAACGTCGTCGAACGACCCACGGCGCCCTTCCGGCTGTTTGCCGAACAGATTCTCGCCGCCGCTGGCGATGCAGGTGCCGGCGTCGACCTGGTGCGGGTCCCCGACGCGGCACTGCCGGAGGACCTGGCGCTCACCGGCACGCTCAGCCAGCACCTGCTCATGGATCCGGGCAAGATCCGGTCCGCCCTGGACTGGGAGGCCGCCGACCCCGCGGAGTCGTTGGCGGCATCGGTCCGGTGGCATCTCGCCCACCCGCCGGAAGAGTGGAGCCGGGACTTCTCCGCCGACGACGCCGCGCTCACTGCCGCGACCTGACCCGGCGGTCAGGTGGATGGCTCCGCGAGTACGGCGCGCAGGGGTACGTCGACCCACCGACGCCCGGCCGGAACGATCCGGATCCGCCGGACCTCGCCCGCATCGCCGGCACCCTCACCGGCCCCCTCGCCGAGTCCACCCTCGCCGAGTCCAACGGCGTCGCTTCCACCGGCGTCGACCACCGCGCTCGTCGATTCGCCCAGGGAGCGACTCAACACCACGTCCAACCGGTCCTCGGCGAGCCCTTCGGCCAGCCCTTCACCCCACTCGACGACCGTGACGGACTCGTCGAGTGAGGTGTCGAGGTCGAGGTCGTCGAGTTCGGCAACCCCACCCAGCCGGTACGCATCGACATGGACCAGCGACGGCCCACCACCGAGCGGCCGGTGTCCCCGCGCGATCACGAACGTCGGCGAGGTCACGTCGCCCCGCACCCCAAGACCGGCGCCGATACCTTGTGTCAACGTCGTCTTGCCCGCGCCCAGCTCACCGGTCAGCAGGACGAGATCTCCCGCCCGCAGCAGTCCCGCCAACCGCTCGCCGACCGCGCGGGTGTCGTCGGCGGTCGGCGCCGTCACCTCGACCGGAAGTCGCTTGACGACCCTCACCTCCGGCCCGTGCCTGCTTCGCTCGACGTATCCCCGGTGCCACCAGAACGCCAGCGTCGCGGGCAGCTCCGCCCGTGCCACCAGGCGTACCCCGTCCATCCCCCGCGCCTGGGCCACCTCCTCGGCGCATCCCACCATGGCCGTCGCAACGCCCCGATGCTGGAACCGCGGATGGACAGAAACTCTCCTCAGCTCCAACCAGCCGGCGTCCTCGGCGAAGAGGATCGCTCCGGCGGGTACGTCGTCGACGCGGGCGAGCAGGCCGCCGTAGGTCTCTACCGCGGTCTCGATCGACCCGACCGTCTCCCGCATGGCGGTACCCGGCGGGTCGAGCGGCGGTCTGGCCCCGAACGCCGTGTGGATGATGCCCAGCAGTGCGGACGCGTCGGACGGCTTGGCCTCCACCACGTGCAGGTCGATCACAGCACCTCATCCGGTGGTGCGGTGAGCTTGGTCAGGCAGGTCGTCCCCGTCCTCACGAAGCCCGCTCCTCGGCCACATCGGCGGCCCGGTCCAGCAGCTCCCGCAAGGCGGCGTTGACGATCTCGGGGTGCTCGATGATGAACATATGGCCGGCGTCGGAAAGCTCGATGTAGTCGGCCGCCGGATGCCGGTCGGCGATCTCACGACTGTGCTCGACCGGCGTGACGAGGTCGTCGCGCCCGCCCATGACCAGGGTCTCGACGCCGTTGAGCGCCTCGAGTGCGTCGTACTTGTCGTGGTTGGCGAACCCCGGGTAGAAGTCGGTCACCACTTCGATCGGCGTGGCGGCCAGCATCTCGGCGACGAACTCCACCCGCGCCGCCGGCACCTTCGTACCGAACGAAAAGTGCTTGGTGAGCAGGTAACCCACGTCACTGCCGGCCTTTCGTCCGTGCTCGATCAGGTCAGGCGCCCGGGCGATCGCCGCGACGACCGCCGGCGCGAGCCGGTGCACCAGCCGGCCGACCGGTCCGGGTACTCCCAACGTCACCCGGTCGAGCCCACCGGCGCTCGACGCGAGCAGCGCGGTGCCGACCACCCGGTCGGCGAAGATCTCCGGCTGCTGGTCGGCGAGGGCGAGGATGGACATGCCGCCCATCGAGTGGCCGATGAGGACCAGCGGGCCGTCCGGTGCCACGTCCTCGAGAACCTGGGCGAGGTCCCTCCCGAGCTGGTCGACGTTGCACAGCTCGCGCGGAGAACGCCCGGACCGGCCGTGGGAACGGTGGTCGAAGAAGACCATCCGGGCCGTACCGGCGAGGGCGGCGCGTTGGAAGTGCCAACAGTCGAGGTTCAGCGCCCAGCCGTGGCAGAACACGACGGTGAGCGGGTCCGTGCCGATGTCGTGCGTGGGCTCGTCGACCTCGGCGTAGAGCTCGAGGCCGTCGCGGGTCTTGACGATGACGGGTTCGCCGCGCCGTGCACCGAGGAGTTCCTTGCTGTCGACGTCACGGACTCGGCGACGGCCGACGACGTACCGCTCGACGGCGATGCCCGCCGCCGCCCCGGCCGCGGCACCCGCCGCCAGGACACCGGTAGCCGCCCCGATCAAGCCGGGTCGCCCGCCGAGCTTGGTTCCCCCGCTCTTCATCCCGCCTCCTCACCCACCTGCCGACGGGGCACCCGGGAACCGATCCGGGTGACGATCTCGTACGAGATCGTTCCCGTCGCCGCGGCCCAGTCATGCGCCGTCGGCTCACCGGATGTACCCGGGCCGAACAGCACCACCTCGTCACCCTCGGCACTCGGGTCGTCGCCGAGATCGATGACGAACTGGTCCATGCAGACAGTGCCCGCGATCCTGCGCCGTCGGCCCGCTGCCCACACCGGTCCGACACTACTGGCTGCCCGAGGCACGCCGTCGGCATAGCCCAGCGGCACCAGGCCGAGCGTGGTCTCCCGTGACGTCACGTAGCGATGGCCGTACGACACGCCGGCCCCGGCCGGCACCCGCTTCACCAGGGCAAACCGGGCTCGCAACGTCATCGCGGGAACGAGGCCGGCGTCGGCATCGGAGAGTCCCTGCACCGGAGAGAGTCCGTAGACGGCGATGCCGGCGCGTACGAGGTCGAAGTGCGACTCCGGGACGACGAGGGTCCCGGCGGAGTTGGCCAGGTGGCGTACCTCGGGCCGCAACCCCACGCGTTCGGCGAACGCCAACGACTCCCGGAACGCGTCGACCTGCCGAGCGACCGACGGATGGCCGGGTTCGTCGGCGCAGGCGAGGTGCGACCACAGCCCGACGACCGCGACACTGCCGTCGGCCTGGGCGGCCAGGGCCGCGTCGACAAGGGCGGGCCAGTCATGCGGCTGGGCGCCGCCGCGGCTGAGGCCGGTGTCGATCTTGAGATGGACCCGCGCGGTCGCGCCACGGCTGGTGGCGGCCTCGGCGATCTCGCCGAGCTGCCAGCGGGAGTAGGCGGCGACATCGACGTCGGCGCCGAGGGCGTCGGCCCAGCGTTCGCCCGGAGCGGCCAGCCAGGACAGGATCCGCGGGGTGGTGAGGCCCGCCGCCCGAAGGGCCACCGCCTCCTCGACGCTGGCGACACCCAGCCAGGTCGCACCACCTGCGACGGCGGCAGTCGCCGCGGGCACGAGGCCGTGACCGTAGCCGTCGGCCTTCACCACCGCCATGAGGGCGGCGCCGCTGGACCGGAGCCGGAGCGCGGCGACATTGCTCCGGATGGCGGCCAGGTCGATGGTCGCCTCGGCGCGTGCTGCGGTATCCATAGCCGCTCCATTGTCCCAGGTGAGGGCCGATTCCGAGGTGCGGGCCGGGCGGCACGCCGGGTCGCCGTGAAACACCCCTAGGCTCGGGCTCTGTGACCACCAGGCAGCGGGGCCCCGGGAACAATCCGTACGGCGCGATCACCGACGTCGAGGGACTGGCCGTCGGACAGGCGGAGCGGATCGGCGCCGGCTGGCTCACCGGGGTGACCGTCGTCGTGCCACCCAGGGGAACCCTCGGCGCCGTCGACGTCCGGGGCGGTGGCCCGGGCACCCACGAGACCGACACGCTCGCGCCGGGGACGCTGGTCGACACCGTGGACGCGGTGACGCTGGCCGGTGGCAGTGCGTACGGCCTCGCCGCGGCGACAGGCGTCCAGCGCTGGTGCGAGGAGCAGGGACGGGGCGTGCCGGTCACCGCCGGAGTGCTGGTGCCGATCGTGCCCGCGGCCATCGTGTTCGACCTCGGCAAGGGCGGCGACCACACGAAGCGTCCGGACGCCGACCTCGGCTACCAGGCGGCCGCGGCGGCGTCGGGCGGGGTCGTCCGTACCGGGTGTGTCGGCGCCGGCACGGGCACGACGTTCGGGATCCCGGCGCTCAAGGGCGGTGTCGGCACGGCGAGCGTCGACCTTGGCGGCGGGCTGGTCGTCGGCGCCCTGGCGGTGGCGAACGCACACGGGTCGCCATGCGCGCCGGGCACCGAAGCCCTGCTCGCGGCCCAGTTGGTCGAGGACGAGGACCTGCGCCCGCGTACTCCCGCACCGGCCGAGGTCGCGGCCTACCGGGAGCGTCGTTCAGCGACGTCGGCCCCCCTCGCGGCCGATCCGATAAACACCACACTCGCGGTCGTCGCCACCAACGCGGGGCTCACCCACTCGCAGGTCCACCGGATGGCGTCGGCGGGACATGACGGGCTGGCCCGGGCGATCCGGCCGGTCCACACCCTCGTCGACGGAGACTCGGTCTTCGCCCTGGCCACCGGTTCCGTCGACCCAACGGCCGCCAGCCAGCCCGCGGGCTGGGGAGACGCGGCCGGGGTCGGTGGGGTGCTTGCCGTCCAGGCGGCGGCCGCCGACGCGGTGGCGCTGGCGATCGTGGACGCCATCCTCGCCGCGACCGGAGTCTCGACACCGGCGATCCAGCTGCCGTCCTACCTGGAGCGGTTCCCGTCCGCCCGGCCGCCGGCGTACCGCTGAGAACCACACCCGGTCGGGTCGGAACCGTCGGATCGGGAACCGTCGAGGAGGAGGCGGTACGCCTCGGGCAACCGGCGGGCGATGTCCTCGGCAGCGATCGGTCCGCCCTGCGAGGCGAGCACGCCTGCCGTCGCATGGAGGTACGCACCTACGCTCCCCGCATCGAGCGGGTCGAGACCGCCGGCCAGTAGTGAGCCACAGAGCCCGGCGAGCACGTCGCCCGACCCGGCCGTGCCGAGCCATGAGGTGCCGACCGTGTTGACCCGCACCCGACCGTCGGGCGCCGCCACCAGCGTGGCCGCGCCCTTGAGCAGGACGGTGGCGTTCCACCGGCGCGCGGCCTCCCGGGCGGAGGCCAGCCGTTGAGCCGTCACGTGCTGACGGTCCACGCCGAGCATCCGGCTCAGCTCACCTTCGTGCGGCGTCAGCAGGACCGGCCCGTCGCAGCGGTCGGGCAACCAGCGCAGCCCGTCGGCGTCGACGATCACCGGTAGGTCACCGGCCAGGATCCCCGGCACGTCCGCCGCCCGCTCCGGATCGCTGCCGAGTCCCGAGCCCACCACCCAGGCCTGGACGCGTCCCTCGCCGACCACCACCTCCGGCCACCGCTGTCGTACGTATCGCGCCGGTTCCGCAGGTCCGGCGTACCGCACCATCCCGGCCGGTCCGCCGAGCGCGCCACCCACCGCGAGGACGGCGGCACCGGTGTACTGCCGCGAGCCCGCGACCACGCCGACGACACCGCGGGAGTACTTGTGCGCCTCGCGCTCCGGAACCGGCAGCAGCTCAGCGACATCCGCCGCCTGGAGCGCCTCTACCGTGGCTGCGGGGAGGTAGGGCCCGAGGCCGATGTCCACCAGGTGAACCGCCCCCGCCGCTGTCGCCCCGGGGTCGACGAAGAGCCCGACCTTGTGCGTACCGAAGGCCACCGTCACCGCCGCCCGCACGTGCCGCTCCGGCGTCTCCCCCGTGTCGACGTCGATCCCGCTGGGTACGTCGACCGCGACCACGGGAACGCCATGAGCCTCGAGGAGATCCATCACGTCGGCGGCCGCCGGACGCAGACCGGGCTTGCCGCCGATGCCCACGATGCCGTCGAGTACGAGGTCGGCCCGGGCGACCGTCCGGTCGTACGCCGATCCGTCGACCACCCGCCCACCGGCGGCGAGGAGCGCGGCGAGCCCACCCTGGTGGACCTTGGCCGGGTCGAGCACGACGGCACCGACCCGGGCGCCGCGGCTCGCGAGCCTGGCTCCTGCGTACAACGCATCACCGCCGTTGTCCCCCGAACCCGCCACCACGACAACCGACCGGCCGTAGGTACCACCGAGGTAGTCCACGCACGCGGTCGCGAGTCCGGCGGCCGCCCGTTGCATGAGCGTGCCGTCGGGCACGGTCGCCATCAGAGCCGCCTCCGCCGCCCTGACCTCCGCCACGGTGTGGGCCGTACGCATCAGCCGATCATCCCCCGATCCGGTCATCGCTCGCCGTCGCGTCGCCATGGTCTCTGGCGGTTCACCGCTCCAGCACCACGACGGCGGAGGCCATTCCCGCGTCGTGCGACATGGACAGGTGCATGCCGGTCACTCCCAGCCTTTCCGTCTGCTCGGCGACCGACCCACGTACCTCCAGCCACGGCCGACCGTCGCTGTCCGTGACGACCTCGGCGTCCTGCCAGTGCAGACCGACGGGTGCGCCGAGTGCCTTGGCCAGCGCCTCCTTCGCCGCGAACCGGGCCGCCAGCGACGGCACCGGCCGGTCGCGCTCGTTGTCGGTGAACAGCCGCGCCCGCAGTCCTGGCGTACGCCGCAAGGTCGCCTCGAACCGTTCGATGTCCACCACATCGATTCCCAGACCGACGATCACCGGCCCATCCTCGCGCATCGGCCACGTCGCATGACACGACACGGCAGGGTCGGCAAGCCTTTCCTCGCTAGGCGAAGGTAGCGATCGAGGGCTAGCGTGCCGCCATGAGCGACACCGGAGCCGCCGTCGACGCCGCGCATCCGGAGGAGCCCGACCTCCACGTCGGCAACCTCGCCGGACGCCTGAACTGGCTGCGTGCGGGAGTCCTCGGCGCCAACGACGGCATCGTGTCGATCGCCGGCATCGTGGTCGGCGTCGCCGCCGCCACGAACGACCTGTCCACCATCTTCATCGCCGGGCTGGCCGGGCTGCTGGCCGGTGCGTTCTCCATGGCCGCCGGAGAGTACGTCTCGGTGAGCACCCAGCGCGACAGCGAGCGGGCGCTGCTGGACAAGGAACGGCTCGAACTCGCCGAACTGCCCGACACCGAACTCGACGAGCTCACCGAGTTGTACTCGGCAAAGGGCATCTCACCCGCTCTGGCTCGTAAGGTCGCGGTCGAGCTCACCGAGCACGACGCGCTCCGTGCCCACGCCGATGCCGAGCTGGGCATCGATCCGGATCAGCTGACGAGTCCCTGGCAGGCGGCCTTGGCGTCGTTCGCGGCGTTCACCGTCGGCGCCCTCCTGCCGATGCTCGCGATCGGACTCCCGCCGACGAGCCTCCGGGTAGCGGTGTGCTTCGGCGCCGTCGTCGCGGCGCTCGTCTTGACCGGCACGGTGAGCGCGCGGCTCGGCGGTGCCCACGCCCCTCGGGCGGCGCTGCGGACCGTCGCGGGCGGCGCACTCGCGATGACGGTGACCTACGCCGTGGGCCACCTGGTCGGCGGCATCGGCCTCTGACAGGTCGGGCCAGGACCTACTCGACCGTGACGCTCTTGGCGAGGTTGCGCGGCTGGTCGACGTCGTTGCCGCGGGCCATCGCGAGCTCACAGGCGAAGATCTGCAGCGGCACGGTGGCGACCAACGGCTGCAGCAGCGTCGGCACCTTCGGCAACCGGATCAGCACGTCGCTCCACTTCTCGACGGTCGGGTCGCCCTCCTCGGCGAGCACGATCGTGCGGGCGCCACGCGCGCGGATCTCCTGGATGTTGCTGACGATCTTGTCGTGCAGGGCGTCCCGCCCACGGGGAGGTACGACGACGACCACCGGGAGGCCGTCCTCGATCAGCGCGATCGGGCCGTGCTTCAGCTCACCAGCGGCGAACGCCTCCGCGTGCATGTACGCCAACTCCTTGAGCTTCAGCGCACCCTCCAGGGCCACCGGGTAACCGACGTGGCGGCCGATGAACAGCACCGACTTGGCGCCCGCGAGGTCCTGCGCGAGCGCCCGGACCTGACCCATCGTGCCCAGAGCCTGCTCCACGGCGGCCGGCATCGTGTCGAGCTGGGCGACCTCGACAGACACCTCGTCACCGAACTTCGACTCGCGTACCTGCGCGAGGTAGAGCCCCATCAGGTAGCACGCGACGACCTGGGTCAGGAACGTCTTCGTCGCCGCGACTCCCACCTCCGGTCCGGCGTGGGTGTAGAGCACCGCGTCGGACTCGCGCGGGATGGTCGAACCGTTGGTGTTGCAGATGGCGAGCACCCGGGCCCGCTGCTCGCGGGCGTGGCGCAGCGCCATCAGCGTGTCCATCGTCTCGCCGGACTGCGAGATCGCGACGACGAGGGTCGACCGGCTGACGATCGGGTCCCGGTACCGGAACTCGCTCGACAGCTCGACCTCGCACGGGATCCGGGTCCAGTGCTCGATGGCGTACTTCGCGGTCATGCCCGCATAGAACGCCGAACCGCACGCGATGATGATGATCTTGTCGATCTCGCGGATCTCGTCGTCGGTGAGCCGCATGTCGTCGAGGTGGAGTCGCCCGTCCTCGGTGAGGCGCCCGAGCAGTGCGTCGGCGACCGCCTTGGGCTGCTCGGCGATCTCCTTGAGCATGAAGTAGTCGTACCCGCCCTTCTCGGCGGCCGAGATGTCCCAGTCGACGTGGAACTCGCGGGTCTTGACCGGCTCGCCGTCGAAGTCGGTGACGGTGATGTCGGTGGCGGTGATCGCGACCACCTGGTCCTGGCCGAGCTCGATCGCCTCACGGGTGTACGCAATGAACGCCGCGACATCGGAGGCGAGGAAGTTCTCGCCGTCGCCGCGCCCCACCACCAGAGGCGAGTTCCGCCGGGCGCCCACCACCAGGTCGGGCATGTCCGCGTGGATGGCGACGAGGGTGAACGCACCGTCCAGGCGGCGGCAGACCCGGCGCATCGCCGCGGCGAGATCGCCACCGGAGGCTTCACACGCGTCCTCGAGCAGGTGCGCCACCGTCTCCGTGTCGGTCTCGGAAGTCAGGTGGTGCCCGGATTCGGCGAGTTCGGTACGAAGGGCGGCGAAGTTCTCGATGATGCCGTTGTGCACCACGGCGAGCCGGCCGTGACAGTCGATGTGCGG
>JBOHED010000123.1:0-6491 GCA_050700915.1 Actinopolymorphaceae bacterium
GGAACCCGTCGACGAACGCTGGATCGGCGAGGCACCTGTCGCCCACGGCCCTGACGCCAAGCGCGGCCTGATCTGCTGAGCCCGCCGAACGCCTTGACTTCGAGTGCACTCCAAGGGGCATCCTGGGCGCGTGAACGATGAATCGCCGGGCAAGCAGACGTGCGGAGTCGACGCACTCACACCGGATGTCGACGGACCGCTCACCGTCGGGCAGGTCGCCACCCTGACCGGCCTGTCCACCCACACGCTGCGCTGGTACGAACGGGTGGGCCTGCTGGAGGGCGTCGCTCGCGACCAGTCGGGCCATCGGCAGTACACGCACGTCGATTTGCGGCGGCTGGTCCTCCTGCTGCGACTGCGCGCGACCGGCATGCCGGTCAGTGAGATGCTGCGCTACGCGGAGCTGATGAGGGCCGGCACGCCAACCGAGCTGCAGCGGGTGGAACTGCTGGAGGCGCACCGCGATCGGGTCCTGAGCCACATCGCCGACCTTCACCGCGATCTCGACGTGATCAACAGCAAGATCGCGGGATACAGGCGAGGGCTGTCACCGGCCGTCCCGGCGTAGCCGTTTCCCACCAGCCGAGCTCCACGTCGAGCGCCTTGGAACCTGGCTACCTCATCGAGCATGTCCCGTAGATCTTGACCGAGGCGGGTGAGCCGTGTCCGGCAGGCGCGGCG
This sequence comes from Actinopolymorphaceae bacterium, assembly GCA_050700915.1. GTDB lineage: Bacteria > Actinomycetota > Actinomycetes > Propionibacteriales > Actinopolymorphaceae > Thermasporomyces. The sequence continues at coordinate 682 of JBOHED010000123.1, forward strand.
TCCGCCGAGCACCGTGATCGGCATCCGTCCGAGTCTGCCCACCGGGACGCGTCAGAACGGTGCGTGGGCAGGGTTCTTCGTCGGCTGCGTGGTTGTGGGGGAAGCTCGGCACCCGGCGCAGCCGAAGCCAACGCCGAGAAGTCCACACCCCCGTGATCGAACATACCGACGATTCTACCAGGCAATGATCAAACCCACAGGCTCGAGACCACCTTGGTTTCCACAACATTCCGGCACCAGGCACCGAGTGCCGCCGGCGTGGCGGGCAACGAGACCGGACCAGGACGGTACGACGAAGGCAGCCGGGTCGCCGCCACATGGAGCGGCGCCCGGCGGACCCTTCCAGAACTGGTCCATCAGCGGAGGTCGATGGTCTCGACCGCCGTCAGGCCTTGCCACGGAGAACGGCCCTGCGTTGCTTCAACTCCTCCTCGGTGATGTCGCCGCTGGCGTACCGTTCGGCGAGGGCGGTTTCGGCGGCGGTGCGTGCGGCCTGTGCCGGCGTCCGGCGGTAGATCAGGTACCCGATGCCGGACAGAACGGCGACCCAGAACAGCATCGGGAAGATCAGCCACCAGCCCGGCCCGCCGCCACCCCAACCGGGATGTCCGTTGCCCCAGTACGCATGGGCGAACTGCGTGAAACTCGCAAGTTGTGCCACCATCACGATCTCCTTCTGCGGTACGTGTCTCGCTTTTCTGCGTACCTTGATCGTGTCTCGGTGGGCCCGCCACGGGATCGGTCAGACGGCGGCATCTGGAGTACGTCTCCCAACGCAGGTGCGGGGTGCGGCGTACCGCCCCGGAGGTACGTCATGCCGATGGTGCACGGTGAGGAACCCGGGAGCCGTCCGGCCCACCTGACCGAGGATCACAGGGGACGGGCGAGGTCGTCCGCCAACCGGTGCAGGCTGGTGAGGACGCCAGGCACGTCGCGTGGGTCGTCGCGGATGACCTGGAACCGCACGATGTCGAAAGCAGTAGCAGCCACACAGAACGCGAGAGGTCCGGGTCCTGCGACGGCTTCCGCCGCGCGCCGGATCAGCTGGCGGACCTCTTCGCTGTCGGTCTCGACGTACGCCTCCCGGAGGAGCCATGCGTAGTCGACGACCCTGGTATCGCTGCCGAGCGCTTCGACGTCGATCACGCCGGTGACCCGACCGTCCTCCATCATGACGTTGCAGCTGTTGAAGTCGCCGTGCACCAGGTCGCCACAGGGCAGCTGCACCGCACCGTGCACGGCGAGGACCTGATCGAAGTGGGTGAGGAGGTCCCTCCCTGCCTGGCCGAGGGTCTGCAGGAACGGTCGTGGGCCGCCGGGATGCTCGTCGAGCACGAGGGACCGGATGTAGTCCGACCAGTCATGGCCGGGGTCAGGATCCAGCCCGGCCTGGCGTTCGATCACGTCGACCAGCGGGGCAACGGACCCGGCCGTCAGCGGGTCTCCCGGCTGGCCGGGTACGAGTTCCTGCACGTGATAGGAGGTCCCGGCCTCGGTGACACCGGCGGCGATCCACCGCGGTGTCGGGTAGCCGGTTGCTCTGATGGCGTCGACCATGCCCAGGAGGCGCGGTTTTCGCGACGCGGGGTCGTCGTCACGGCATTTGAGAATGGCCGACCCGCCGGCGGGATCGACGAGGATCCAGGCCCCGCCGTTCATCCCGCCCTTGCACCGGCCACGCAGTTCGAAGTGCAGGCCATGGAGGTGGTTGATTGCGCTGACCACGTACCGGGTTCGTAGCACAGCAGGGTCGGTGGTGTCTGTGGCGTCGTTCATGAAGGTGGTCTCTCCTAGAATCGGACAGCCGTCCGTCGGGACCGACGGACGGTGGTGGGATGCGCGACGGAGGCCGCGCGGGAGAGATCACGCCACGAGCGATGACCCTAGCGCTGGTGTGCGTACGTACGACAGCTATTTGTGTGTCGTCGCGGATCGAGTTGATGAAGTCGTTGGTGAACTCCTCGCTCGACACGTACCGGATCCGCGCGTTGGCGTAGAGATTGCGGACGTAGTGACCGATCGCGTGCAGCAGGTGGGTCTTGCCCAGCCCGGAGCCGCCGTAGATCAACAGCGGGTTGTACGGCCGGCGAGGCAACCAGCGGGAAGGGGTTCGGTCATTCCGTGCGGAGTGGTGGTCGACGGTGGAGAGCGGTCGGGTCGACCATTACTCCGTACAACATTCGTGAAGCGCACCCCATCGCGCCGGACTCAGCGACGGGCGTCGCCACCTTCGGCATGGAGGGCGTGGGAGGGTGCGCGGACCGGCCGGTGGTCCCGGCGTAGGGAGTAGAGCGCGATCGCCAGCCCGGCGACCGTGAGAGCGGCGCTGGCAAGGTAGAGCGACCGCAGCCCAAGCCCGCTGCCGATCACCTGTCCGCCGAGCCAGCCGGCGAAGGCAGCGGCGAGTTGGAAGCCGGACGCGTTGACCGCCACCGCGAGTGTCGGCGCCGCGCTCGCCGTCGTCAGGACACGCGTCTGCATGCCCGGGATGAGAGCGAACGCAAGAACCCCGAGTGCGAAGGTCAGAACCACCGCGGCCGGCCGGATCCCGCTCAACGTCCAGAACACCACCAGAACACCTGCCAGTACGCCGAGGACGCCGATCAGTGAGGGCATCAACGCCTTGTCCGACAGCCAACCACCGAGGAAGTTTCCCAGCACCGCACCGGTGCCGTAGACCAGCAGCAGCACCGGGATCGCTCCGGCGGTGAAGCCGCTGACGTCGGTGAGCAGCGGCGTGATGTAGCTGAAGACCATGACGATCCCGACGTTCCCCACCGCGGTGAGGGTGATGGCGAGCCGGACGTTGCTGCTTGCGAACACCCGCAACTCACCCAGGACCGAACCGGTGGCAAGAGCCGGCCCGGCAGGAACGAACCGCAGGACCGCCAGCAGTCCGGCGGCCGTGAACGCCACGATGGCGACGAAAGTCGTCCGCCAGCCGAGGTTCTGGCCGATGAGGGTGCCGATCGGTGTGCCGAGGATGATGCCCAGGTTCATGCCGAGGATCAGCTTCGCCACGGTGGAGGCCTGTCTGCCCTCAGGCGCCATCGAGACCGCGGTGGTGATCGCCACGGCGAAGAACGTGGCCACGACCAGGCCGGCGACGAACCGTGCCCCGAGGAGCAGGGCGTAGCTCGGGGCCACCGCCGAAGCGAAGTTCCCGATCAGGGACACGGCGATGAGTCCGGCGAGAAGTGTCTTGCGGGCAAGGCGTGCCGTCAGAACGGTGACGACCGGACCACCGACGATCATGCCCAGGGCGTACGCCGTCACAAGGAGACCGGCCGCCGGGATCGACACCGTGAGGTCCCCGGCCACGTCGGGCAGGATGCCGGCGATCACGAACTCGCCGGTCGTCAGGCTGAAGACGACCAGCATCAGGGAGAGAAGAGGAAGTGGCATGGAGGCCACGGTAAACATCGAGTCTGTATAGTACAAGGTAGAACTATGATAGTTCGAAGCATGGACGCTAGACTGGGAGCATGACCCGCCAGGCGGATCTGAAGACGGACGCGCAGATCGACCGTGACGTGTGCAAGCTGATCCATCAGTTCGCGCAGAAGCTCGACGTCCACGCGCGCGGCGTTGCCGACGAACTCGGTCTCACCGCGTCGCAGGTCATCGCGCTCCGCGAGCTGTCCGAGCCGATCACCGCGCGCGAACTGGCCACCAGGATGCACTGCGAGCCCTCGAACGTGACCTTCATCCTCGACCGGCTCGAGCAGCAGGGCCTGATCCGGCGGCGAACGCACCCGACCGACCGGCGGGCCAAGCAGATCGCGCTCACGGCGTCCGGCCGGAAGAGCCGAGCCGATGTCCTCGCACACATGCGTACCCAGTCACCGCTGGCCACGCTCACCACCGCCCAGCAGGAGTCCCTGCGCGACCTGCTGCAGGCGCTCGTCGCACCGGACTGACCGGCACGTCTTCGGCAGGCTGGCACACTGGTCGGCATGTCGGCTTCGGATGGACGAGACACCCTTCCCCGTTGGTTACTCGACGAGGTGGCGACCGCGGGTCGGGAGAACCTCGATGCCGAACACGTGGCCCGCTATGACCTGAAGGAGGACTCGGCTGCCGCCGACGAGGTCGCGCTGTGTCGCCCACTCGGCCTGACACAGGAGTCGACGATCATCGAGATCGGGCCGGGAACCGGCCAGTTCAGCCTTGCGGCCGCGCCCGAATGCGGACGGCTGATCGCCGTGGACGTGTCGCCGGTGATGCTGGGCGTACTGCGGACCAAGATCGCCGAGGCCGGGTTCGACAACATCGACGTCGTCCAAGCCGGGTTCCTGACGTACGACCATCAGGGAGGGCCCGCTGACCTCGTCTATTCCAGGTACGCATTCCACCACCTGCCGGACTTCTGGAAGGCCGTCGCCCTGGCGCGGATCCACCGGATCCTTCGACCGGGCGGGGTCTTCCGGCTGTGGGACATCGTGTACAACTTCGAACCCACCGACGCCGCTGAATGTATCGAAGCGTGGTGCGCCACCCTTCCCGAAGTGGTCGAGGACGGCTGGAACCGGCGTGATCTCGAGGAACACGTCCGCGATGAGCACTCGACCTTCAGCTGGCTTCTCGAGCCGATGATGCGGCGCGCCGGGTTCGTCATCGAGGTCGCGGACTACTCCGCCGACGGCATCTTCGCGAAATACGTCCTCCGGCGTACCTGACCGTCAGCTCCCGACGAGCCCGCGGACTGCGGCCCTCAGATCCGAGTGGTGCCCGCTTCACGGATATGAAGGGTGGTTGACCGCCCGCGCGGTCCTCCTCAAGGCTCCGTGACGACGTCGGGAGGAGCCGAAGATGGCCGAGGATCGTATCGTCGACGTGCGCGCGTCCTTCGTCGCCACGGACGAGCCCGCGCAGACCGGGGAGTCGCCGGAACGGCCGGAGATGGCCGCGCGGACGTCCGCCAGGCGGCAGAACCACTGGCTCGGTGGCAAGGTCGCGAACCCGATGACGAAGTACGCGGAGTTCCGCGACAGCCGGGACGCCGGCATCGGCGCGGACGACGGCGGGACGGTCGTGGTCGAGGTCGAGGCGGAGTCCGGCCAGGTCGGCATCTGGACGACGAACGGGCTCGCGGCCGCCGCGGTCATCACCCAGCACCTGGCCCGACTGGTCATCGGGGAACGCGCGTCGGCGCACACGAGGATCTGGGACAGGATGTTCTCCAGCACCCTGCGCTACGGGCGCAAAGGCCTTGTGCTGCACGCGATCTCGGCGGTCGACCTGGCGATCTGGGACCTGCACGGGAAGGTCGTCGGCGAGCCCGTCCACGCGCTGATCGGCGGCCGAATCCGCGACGCCGTACCCGTCTATGCGACGGGTCCACGACCCGAAACCGCCGCGGCGTTGGGATTCGCCGGCGCCAAGCTTCCACTCGTGTGGCACCCGTGCGAAGGCGAAGCGGGGTTCCGGAACAACGTCGCGCTGGCCCGGGAAGCGCGGGAGAGCGTGCCCGGCGACTTCCCCCTGATGTACGACTGCTGGATGGCGCTCGACGTCGACTATGCCGTACGCCTGGCACACGCCGTCGAGCCGCTCGGCTTCACCTGGATCGAGGAGCCGCTGCCGCCGGACGACTACGCCGGCCTGCGGAGGATCCGTGACCGGATGCCGCCGACCATGACGCTGAACACCGGCGAGCACGAGTACACCGCGGCCGGTTTCAAGCTGCTCTGTGAGGCTGGTGTGGACGTCATCCAGCCCGACCTCGGCTGGTGCGGTGGCATGACCGAGGTGCTCCGGATCGCCGACGTGGCGCGGGTCTACGGCGTCAAGGTCATCCCGCACACGTG
>JBOHED010000124.1:0-7192 GCA_050700915.1 Actinopolymorphaceae bacterium
CCGGTACCGAGCCGGGCGAGCTCCGCAACAAGCTGCTGCGCCGCTTCTTCCGGATCGAGATGATGCGGCGGCTGTCCGAGCCGCGGCTGCTGCAGTACTCCGACGGTTACCGCAACGAGGGCTTCCGCGTCGTCCGGGAACTGGCGTTCGCCTGCTACGCCGGGAGCGACGGAAGGTTCGCGAGCGGGGAGGCGGTGGGGGGTCTGCCGCCCATCATGCGGCTCAGAGCAGCCTTGCTCGAACGCGACCGGCTCGACGGCCTGATGGAGCTGGCCCGGCGCTGCGAGAACGTCCGCGGCTTCGCCACCGTCGACGACCTGCGCTGGGAGAACACTGCCCTGTGCGCCGACATCCGGGCGGGGCTCCTGCACGCCGACGGTTCACCGGTGGTCGTCGTGGAACGCGACGGACGGTTCGACGTCGATCCGTCGCTGGTGTCCGGGCTGTCCACGATCGACTCGTGGGACGCCGGAGATCCCTGTGCGGCCGCGACCGCGGAGGTCCGCGTGTTCCACCGGGACACGAACCTGTGGTGGTTCGCGCCGACGACGCTCAAGGCCACGCTGGTCCCCGTCGGCTCCGGGCGGCAGGACTGCTACCAGGTGGTGCTGGCGGGTACGGCGACCTTCGACCCGCGCGGTCTCGCCGGTGGTGCGCCGTTGGAGCCGGGGCGCTACGACATGTGGGTCGCCATCCGGTCACTCGGCCTCGGCCGCGCGGTCCGGCTCACCATCGACGGCGGCTCGCGGTGGGACGGTGCCCTCATCCCGGCTGTCGTCGGCAACCCGTCCCGCATCATCGTCCCGCACCGCACCCTTCCACTCGGTCAGCTGTCACTGGAGGTCGACGAACGCAACCAGTCGCTCGCGGGGGAGCTCGCCGCACGCGGCATCGGTCCGCTGCAGGCCCGGGGTGCACAGCTGCATCTCGCCGTACCCGTCCAGGCGGCGCCGGGGACCGGCCCTCGCGAGGTGGAGGTCGTGATCGGCAAGGCCGGTTCGTCCCGCACGTTGCCCGGACGGATCCAGCCTGCGCAGGAGGCGGTCCTCGCGTTCAGTGATGTGACCACCCTGCCGTCCGGCCGGCATCCGTTGGCCCTGCGTACGGATCCCTCCGGACGGCAGCCCGCGATCCCGATCGGCACGGCCGTCGTGCAGGGCGGGCGGATCGTCGACGTCAGAGGGATCGCCTATCGGGCGATTCCGCGGCGGGTCGTCGCCCGGGTCGCCGCGGAGCCGTGGCTGCACCGCCAGGCCTTCCGCGCCATCGCCGTCCTGCCGCCGGGAGCCGCAGACAGGGCTCGTACGGTCGCACGCAAGTTGTCCCGCTGGTCGGGCGACTAGCCCACCAGTCCCATGAGTCCTCCCAGTCCTTGATCGCGGACGACCGATCAGGACAACGATGTCGCACGTGCTGGCATCGACCGGATCCGCGATTACATTCGTTGCAGGGTGGTCGGGGCAGGGGCCGGGCAGCCGCGACGTCTGGGGAGGGGACGCGGTGGGATCGCTCATCCGGGCGCGGGGACTGTGCAAACGTTTTGACTCGTTCGTCGCCGTTGCCGGTATCGACGTCGATGTGTCAGCGGGCGAGGTCTTCGGCTTTCTCGGGCCGAACGGGGCCGGCAAGAGCTCGACGATGCGGATGATCGGCTGCGTGTCGCCGATCTCCGGCGGCAGCCTCCGCATCCTCGGCATGGATCCGGCCGTCGACGGGTCCCGCATCCGTGCCCGGCTCGGCGTGTGCCCGCAGGACGACTGGCTCGACGAGGAGCTGACCGTCCGGGAGAATCTCGTGATCTACGGCCGCTACTTCGGCATGTCCCGGCGGGAATGTGCCGAGAAGGCGGCCGAACTCCTGGACTTCGCCCAGCTGACCGAGAAGGCGAGCGCGAAGGTCGCGGACCTGTCCGGCGGGATGAAGCGGCGGCTCACCATCGTCCGCGCCCTCGTCAACGATCCCGACATCATGCTGCTCGACGAACCCACGACCGGGCTCGACCCACAGGCCCGGCACCTGGTCTGGGACCGGCTGTTCCGGCTGAAGCAGCGCGGCGTGACGCTGGTGCTGACCACCCACTACATGGACGAGGCCGAGCAGCTCTGCGACCGGCTGGTCGTGATGGACAAGGGAGAGATCGTCGCCGAGGGTTCACCGGCTGACCTGATCCGCGCCCACGCCACCCGGGAGGTGGTCGAGCTGCGGTTCGGGATCGGCGAGCAGGAACGTACGGCCGAGAAGGTCGCCGATCTCGCCTCTCGGGTCGAGGTCCTGCCCGACCGTGTCTTGCTCTACACCTACGACGGGGATGCGGCGGCGAACGCCGTGAGCCAGCGAGGGCTGGCGCCAGAAGGCATCCTCGTCCGGCGGAGCACCCTGGAGGACGTCTTCCTGCGCCTCACCGGCCGCACCCTCGTCGACTGACCGGGACGTCGCCCATGATGCTCGCGCGACTGCGACCCACCCGATGGTTGCCGCCCCGATGGAGTTCGGCCCAATGGAGTTCGGCACTGCGGGCGTTGGAGTACTGGATGGTGTCGTACAAACGCACCTGGCGCGGCACCATCATCTCGAGCTTCCTCGTACCCTCACTCTTCCTCGCCGCCATGGGTCTCGGGCTCGGTGCGTACGTCGACGCGGGTGGTGGGCGCTCGGCGCTGGGCGGCCAGACCTACCTCCAGTTCATCGCACCTGGGCTGCTCGCCGCCACGGCGATGCAGACCGCGTCGTTCGAGTCGTCGTACCCGGTGATGGGCGGCTGGAAGTGGTTCAAGACCTATTTCGCCATGCTGGCCACGCCGTTGGGCGTCGGTGACGTCCTCGCGGGCCACCTGCTCTTCGTCGCGTTCCGGGTCTTCGCGACCAGCGTGGTCTATCTCGCGGTGATCACGGCGTTCGGTGCGGTTGCGTCGCCGTGGGGGATCCTGGCCGCCGTCGCCGGACTCCTGACGGGGCTTGCCATCGCAGCGCCGACGTTCGCGATGGCCGTGACGACCGACCGCGACACGATCTTCTCGATGTACTTCCGGTTCGCGATCCTGCCGATGTTCCTGTTCTCCGGCGCGTTCTTCCCGGTCGGCCAGCTGCCGGCGGCCGTGCAGCCGATCGCCTACGCCACACCGCTGTGGCACGGCGTCAACCTGGCCCGGATGTTCACCCAGGGAGAGCTGGACTACGCATGGATCGGCGGCAACGTCGGTTACCTGTGCCTGTGGATCGGCGCTGGCGCCTGGTGGGCGGCGCGGGCGTTCCGCCGCCGGCTCGCGACGTAGGTGAGGAGGAGGTGCCCATGGCCGCTCTGGTCGCCCGGATCGTTCCGCTCCCGCCGCTGCGCGGGCGCGCCTGGCTGCTCGTCGAACGCAACGTCATGGTCTACCGGCACGACTGGCTGGTGCTCGTGTCGGGCTTCTTCGAGCCGCTGTTCTATCTGTTGGCGATCGGTGTCGGCATCTCACAGTTGGTACGCGGCTTCGAGGTCGACGGGCAGTTGGTGAACTATCCGACGTTCATCGCTCCGGCCATGCTGGCCTCGAGTGCGATGAACGGCGCGATCGCCGACACGACGTACAACCTCTTCTTCAAGCTGAAGTACGCCAAGCTCTACGACGTGGTGCTCGCGACCCCGATGCGACCGCGGGACGTCGCGTCGGGAGAGGTCATCTGGGCGCTGATCCGCTGCGGCCTCTACGCCGCCGCGTTCCTCGTGACGATGCTCGTCATGGGACTGCTCGCCTCCTGGTGGGCGGTGCTGGCGTTGCCGGGAGCGGTACTGGTGGGGTTCGCGTTCGCGTCGGTCGGCATGGCGGGAACGACGTACATGCGGAGCTGGCAGGACTTCGAGTTCGTCAGCCTGGCGATCCTGCCGATGTTCCTGTTGTCAGCGACGTTCTTCCCGCTGTCGGCGTACCCGCCGGCCGGGCAGCTCCTGGTCCAGCTCACGCCGCTCTACCACGGCGTGGTGCTGTTGCGGAGCCTCACGCTCGGCACGCTGTCGTGGGACCTCCTGGTGAGTGTGGGCTACCTCGTGGTGATGGCGGTCGTGGGACTGTGGCTGGCCTCGCGTCGGATCGGGCGCATCCTGCTGAAGTGAGCTTCCGCCAGTCAGGCGGCGACGTGGTCGGTCTTGACGGCGAACTCGTGCAACGTCGCCGCGGAGATCAGCTCGTCGACCATCGGGTCCAGGTCGAGCCGGCGTTCGATCTTCTCCAACGCACTCACCTGAGCACGCGTCTCAGCCAGCGGCGAGGCGAAGAGCGTGCAGCAGTCCTCGTCGGGCATCTTGGAGATCTCCGCCGTGCCGATGCGTTCGGCCTCGGCCACGATCTCGGTCTTGTCCCAGCCGAGCAGCGGTCGCAGCAGGGGCAGCTCCGCCGCCGCCTCGACCGCGACCAGGTTGGGCAGCGTCTGGCTCGACACCTGCCCGAGCGAGTCGCCCGTCACGAGTGCCTGTGCGCCGACCTGCACGCCGAGGCGGGACGCGACCCGCACCATGAGGCGGCGCTGTGCCAGGACCTGCAGCTTGCCCGCACCCGCGGTGGCGAGCGACCGCTGGGCGTTGCCGAACGACACCACCCACAGCCGCGAGCCGCCGGCCCGGAAGCGGTCGAGTCGCGCGGCGAGGGCGTAGGCCTTGTACACCGACTCGGGACCGGTGAACGGCATGCCGGAAAAGTGCAGGTAGTCGGTCGTGAGGCCGCGTCGCATGATGCGGTAGCCCGCGACCGGGGAGTCGAAGCCGCCGGACAGCAGCGTCAGCGCCCTGCCGTTGACCCCGGCCGGTAGTCCGCCCTGGCCCGGCAGCTTCTCGGTGTAGAGCAGCACCTCGTGCCGGTCGACCTCGATGCCGAGCTCGACGTCGGGATTACCCAAGTCGACCTCGAGCCCGAGCTCGGCGCGCACGAGGTCGCCGAGCCGGACCGCGATCGCGTGCGAGCGCAGCTCGAACCCCTTCCAGCGCCGCCGCGGCCGGATGGCGAAGGTGGCGGGCCGCGAGGTCCCCTTGCCGGTGCTTCCGTTGTCTTCTGCGTACGGACGAAGGAGGTCGAGCGTGGCGCGCTCGATGGCGGCCATGGACGGCTTGACCATCACCGCCGGATGGACGAGCGCGAGCCCGAGGACCTGTTGCGTACGTTCGACGAGAACCGGGAGGGGAGCGCCCTTGACGACGAGCACGCCGTAGCGCCGCCGCACCGAGATGTCGTCGAGGTCGGCGAGGGTGTGGGTGAGGTTGCGCAGCAGGGTCTCCTCGAACCGCCAGCGGTTACGACCCTTCAGTGCCAGCTCGCCGTACTTGAGTAGTACGCACGACTGCATGACGCCTCCCTCAACGCCTGTGGAGCATGCTCCATGGTCCGCCTGCCCACGCCCGCGCGCCAGTCCGGGTGGCCGGATCGATGTGGGTGGGTACGGCCTGATGGGTGTTTCGTGCCCATGTCGGATACTGGGTGGGTGCGGCTGACGGAGTTCTGGCGACGGATGGACCAGCATCTGGGCAACACCTATGCGCGCACCTGGGCGCGCGATCACGTCCTCGCCGACCTGGGTGAGCGTACCGTCCAGCAGGCACTGGACGCGGGATGGGACGCCAAGGACGTCTGGCGGGCGGTCTGGCGCGCCCTGGAACTACCTCCGACGGAGCGCTGAGTAGCGGAGTACTCGGCCGTTGTGAGGACGCCGGAGGCGCGCGGTTCCCGGCGTGTCGCTGGGCTTCGAACACGTGTTCGCCATAGAGTCATGGCTGTGGGTTCTGCCTGCGCCGGTGACAGGTGCCAGGTTTTGTCCACAACGTGCGAAACGGCTGTGTCGTCCACAGGTGTGCCGGCCGCCACGATCGATGTCGGCGGTCACCTCTAACGTCATGGTCGTGGCAGACAGAGCGCACAAAGGCAGTGCATCCAACAAGAAGACCCGGGGTTCCCGGCGAGCCCCCGACCCGACCGGGATGGCGAGCATGGCAGGTCAGGACCGCGAGAAGGCGCTCGATACGGCGATCGCCCAGATCGAGCGGCAGTTTGGCAAGGGGGCGGTGATGCGCCTCGGTCAGGAGGGACGCGCTCCGGTCGAGGTGATCCCGTCGGGCGCGATCGCGCTCGACGTCGCCCTCGGCATCGGCGGGCTCCCGCGCGGACGCGTGGTGGAGATCTACGGGCCGGAGAGCAGCGGCAAGACGACCATCGCGCTGCACGCGGTGGCCAATGCCCAGCGTGGCGGTGGCGTGGCCGGCTTCATCGACGCCGAGCACGCGCTCGATCCGGAATACGCCAAGAAGCTCGGTGTCGACACCGACGCACTCCTGGTGTCCCAGCCCGACAGCGGCGAGCAGGCACTCGAGATCGCCGACATGCTGATCCGCTCCGGCGCGCTCGACATCGTGGTCGTCGACTCGGTGGCCGCACTCGTGCCACGCGCGGAGATCGACGGCGAGATGGGTGACAGCCACGTCGGGCTGCAGGCCCGGCTGATGAGCCAGGCACTCCGCAAGCTCACCGGCGCGATCAACTCGTCCAAGACCACGGTGATCTTCATCAACCAGCTCCGCGAGAAGGTCGGCGTGATGTTCGGCTGCCTGTCCTATGGCACGCGGGTGACGTTGGCCGACGGCACGCAGGAGAAGATCGGCAAGATCGTCAACCAGCGGATGCCCGTCGAGGTGCTGTCGTACGACCCGACGGTGGGCAAGATCGTTCCCAAGAAGGTTGTCAGCTGGTTCGACAACGGCGTGACCGATGAGTTCCTGCAGATCACCGTCGCCCGTCCGGGTGGCAACGGCCGGGCCCAGATGGGGCTGACCAGCAACCATCTCGTTCGGACGCCTGGCGGGTGGCGCGAGGCCGGCGAGCTGTCCGTGGGGGACCGGGTCATGCTGTCCCAGCCGCATCGGTTGAGCCCGCGGCAGCGGGAGGTCATCCGCGGTGGGCTGATGGGCGATGGAGCGCTGTCACCGAGCCGCATACCCGGCAGTCTCGGCACCAGGTTCCGGATGGGGCACGGCGCGAAGCAACTCGACTACCTCGACTGGAAAGCGTCGCTGTTCGCCAACATCGGCCAGTCCCGCACCGTCAACGCCAAGGGCGCCGGGTTCGTCGACCTCACGCCGCTGCCGGAACTCGCCGATCTACGCCAGGCGGTGTACGCGCAGGACGGTGGGAAGACTTTCGACTGGGACTTCCTGAAGGCGTTGACACCGCTGTCG
>JBOHED010000125.1:0-2837 GCA_050700915.1 Actinopolymorphaceae bacterium
CCTCGACCACCGCGGTGCCTCCGGGAGCGAGCCCGACTCCGGTGACGGAGCCGGGATGCTGATCCAGGTTCCTGACGCGTTCTTCCGCGCGGTCTGTGACTTCCCATTGCCGCCGAAGGGGGAGTACGCGGTCGGGACCGCGTTCGTGTCCGATGCCGACGAGGCCGAGGACGCTGTCGTACGCCGGGTGCAGGAGGTCGCCGCCGACGAAGGACTGACCGTCCTCGGCTGGCGTGACGTCCCCGTCGCACCGGAACTTCTCGGCAAGACCTCGCGTGCGGCGATGCCGCGATTCCGGCAGCTCTTCGTCGCGGCGGCCGAGGGTCACGCGCTGCCCGGCCTCGCGTTGGAGCGGCGGGCGTTCGCGCTGCGCAAACGGGTCGAGAACGACACCGACGTGTACTTCCCGTCGCTGTCGTCGCGCACTCTCGTCTACAAGGGCATGCTGACGACCGAGCAGCTGGAGCCCTTCTTTCCCGATCTGTCCGACCGCCGGGTCGAGAGCGCGATCGCTCTGGTGCACTCGCGGTTCTCGACCAACACGTTCCCGTCGTGGCCGCTCGCCCATCCGTACCGCTATCTCGCCCACAACGGCGAGATCAACACCGTCATGGGCAACCGGAACTGGATGCGCGCCCGCGAGGCTCTGCTGGCCTCGGATCTGCTGGTGCGGCCCGGGACGCAGGGCACGGACGACCTGCAGCGGCTCTACCCGATCTGTACGCCTGAGGCGAGTGACTCGGCGACCTTCGACGAGGCGCTCGAGCTGCTCGAGATGGGCGGACGTTCACTTCCACACGCCGTGCTGATGATGATTCCCGAGGCGTGGGAGAACCACACCGAGATGGACGCCAAGCGGCGGGCGTTCTACGAGTTCCACTCCTGCCTGATGGAGCCGTGGGACGGACCCGCGTGTGTGGCGTTCACCGACGGCACTCAGGTCGGCGCGGTCCTGGACCGCAACGGCCTTCGTCCGAGCCGGTACTGGGTCACCGACGACGGCCTCGTCGTCCTGGCGTCCGAGGTGGGCGTGCTCGACATCGACCCGAAGTCGGTCGTCCGCAAGGGCCGGTTGGAGCCGGGCCGGATGTTCCTCGTCGACACGGCCGAGCACCGGATCATCGAGGACGAGGAGATCAAGGGCCAGCTCGCCGCGGAGCATCCGTACGACGAGTGGCTGCACGCCGGGCTGATCCGGCTGGAGAACCTCCCACCCCGTGAGCACGTCGTCCACACCCACGCGTCGGTCACCCGCCGGCAGCAGACGTTCGGTTACACCGAGGAGGAGCTGCGGGTCATCGTGGCTCCGATGGCCCGGCTCGGGGCTGAACCGATCGGGTCGATGGGGAGCGACAGCCCGGTCGCGGTGCTGTCCGGGCGTGCGCGGCTGCTCTTCGACTACTTCACCCAGCTGTTCGCCCAGGTCACGAACCCGCCACTGGACGCGATCCGGGAAGAGTTGGTGACGTCGCTGGCCGGGACGATCGGGCCGGAGCGCAACCTGCTCGAAGCTGGCCCGGCGTCGTGCCGGCAGATCGTGCTGCCGTTCCCGGTGCTCGACAACGACGAGCTGGCCAAGATCGTCCACGTCAACCGCGACGGCGACTTCCCCGGCTACGCCGCGCATGTCGTGAAGGGCCTCTACCGGGTCGAGGGTGGCGGCGGCGCGCTGGCCCGCCGGCTCGACGAGATCAATCTGGAAGTGTCGGCGGCGATCGCCGCCGGCGCGCGGGTCATCGTGCTGTCCGACCGGCACTCCAACTCCGACCTGGCACCGATCCCGTCGCTGCTGCTCACCGGTGCGGTGCACCATCACCTGATCCGGGAGAAGGCGCGGTCCAGGGTCGGTCTGGTCGTCGAGGCCGGCGACGTCCGTGAGGTCCACCACGTCGCCCTGCTGATCGGCTACGGCGCGGCGGCGGTCAACCCGTACCTCGCGATGGAGAGCGTCGAAGACCTCGTACGGGAAGGCGTCTTCCTCACCGGGATCGAGTCCGAGCAGGCCGTCCGCAACCTGGTCA
Source organism: Actinopolymorphaceae bacterium (assembly GCA_050700915.1). GTDB lineage: Bacteria > Actinomycetota > Actinomycetes > Propionibacteriales > Actinopolymorphaceae > Thermasporomyces. Next base: position 2,022 of record JBOHED010000125.1, read on the forward strand.
AGGCGCTCGGCAAGGGCGTCCTCAAGGTCATGAGCAAGATGGGCGTGTCGACGGTCGCGTCCTACACGGGTGCGCAGATCTTCGAGGCGATCGGTCTTGGACAGGACGTCGTCGACCGGTACTTCACCGGCACCACGTCGCGACTCGACGGTGTGGGGCTCGACGCTCTCGCCGAGGAGGTACGCCGGCGGCACGTGCAGGCGTACCCGAGGGACGGGGTCGCGCCTCCGCATCGGCGGTTGGCGATCGGCGGGGAGTACCAGTGGCGGCGCGAAGGGGAGCCGCACCTGTTCGATCCGGAGACGGTGTTCCGGTTGCAGCATTCGACCCGCAGCCAGCGGTACGACGTCTTCAAGCAGTACACGAGCCGCGTCGACGAGCAGGCCCAGCGGCTGATGACGCTGCGCGGGCTGTTCTCGCTGCGCGGCGGCGTGCGCCCTCCGGTGCCGATCGAGGAGGTCGAGCCGGTCGAGAACATCGTCAGGCGCTTCTCGACCGGTGCCATGTCGTACGGCTCGATCTCGATGGAGGCGCACACGACGCTCGCCATCGCGATGAACCGGATCGGCGCCCGGTCCAACACCGGTGAGGGCGGCGAGGACGCCGAGCGACTCTACGACCCCGAACGCCGCAGCGCGATCAAGCAGGTCGCGAGCGGCCGGTTCGGTGTGACGTCGGAGTACCTCACGCACTCCAGCGACCTGCAGATCAAGATGGCGCAGGGCGCGAAGCCGGGCGAGGGTGGCCAGCTACCCGGCAACAAGATCTACCCGTGGATCGCCAAGACCCGGCACTCCACGCCTGGTGTGGGGCTGA
>JBOHED010000126.1:0-4080 GCA_050700915.1 Actinopolymorphaceae bacterium
GCCGGCCGTCCCCACGTTCGACCATGATCTGGCGTCGCTCCCCCACGTGTTGCCGTTCCTAGCCGTTGGTGCTGGTCGTCGCTGGTCGTCAGTGCTGACGGTCGGCCACGTGACATACCAACACACGGGATGGAACGGCCAGAATTCGCCACGCCGCCCCATATCGACCTGTGACCGACCGTGCCACTTCGACGCTCAGCCGGTACCGTGCCCTCATGCCGAATGGCGGCTATCGCCCAGACCCAGACGAGTCCGACGAACCCGGGCAGAACCCCCGATACGACTGGCTCTACGACGAGTCCGGACGCCCCAGCGCGACCGGACGTCGTACCCGTCCGGGGCGGTCCGGCACGCCCTCGAGTCCGTACGACGAGAGGCAGCGGCAGCCCGACCGTCGTCCACCCAGCGAGGGGCAGGGCGGCGGGTACGCGCAAGGCGGGGCCGGTGGGCATGACCAGCGAGGCTACGACCAGGGCGGTCGTGGTCAGGGCTATGACCAGCGGGGCTACAGCCAGGACCCGTACGGCCAGCAGGGTTACGACCGGCAGGGCGGCTACGGCCAGGACCCATACGGCCAACACAGCTACGGTCAACAGGGGTACGACCAGCAGGGCGGCTACGGCCAACAGGGGTACGGCCAGGACCCCTACGGCCAGGGGGGTTACGACCAACGCGGCAGCTATGACCAGCAGGGCTACAGCCAGGACTCATACGGCCAACAGAGCTACGGGCAGGCCGGATACGACCAGCGCGGTTATGCGCAGGAGGATTACGGCCAGGGCGGCTATCAGCAGGGCGGTTATCAGCAGGAGGGCTATCAGCAGGGCGGCTACGGAGCCCGCCGCGGGTCTCCCTACGACCAGCTCTCGGATGGCTACGACGAGCCGCCGGCGCGTTCCCCACTGCGGCCACCGGGCGGGCCAGGTGGCCCGGGCGGGCCGGATCGGCCGCGCCTGTCCCGGATCCCTCGACGCAGAAGGCGGATCGGCCCGTTCAAGGCCATCCTGCTGCTCCTCCTTGCGTACGTCCTGATCCTCGTGGGCGTCCCTGTCCTCGCCTGGGCACGCGTCGACAAGGTCGCCTTCGAGCCGACCGACGAACGCGCCGAGGACGGCTCGGGCACCAACTACCTCATCGTGGGCTCTGACAGCAGGGAAGGCCTGACCGAGGGAGAGAAGAAGCGGCTCGGGACCGGGAGCGCCGGAGGTCGGCGTACCGACACGATCATGATCCTGCACGTGCCCAACACCACGGCCCCACCGACGCTGGTCTCCCTCCCGCGCGACTCCTATGTCCCCATCCCGGGGCACGACAACAACAAGATCAACGCCGCCTTCAGTTTCGGAGGGCCGAAGCTGCTCGCCCAGACGGTGGAGGATGTCACCGGGCTTCGGGTCGACGGGTACGTCGAGATCGGGTTCGGCGGCTTCGTCGGCGTGGTCGACGGCCTGGGTGGTGTGGAGATGTGCCTGCCCAAGGCGGTGCAGGACGAGAAGGCGCACATCGACCTGGAGAAGGGTTGCCAGGATCTCGACGGACCGCAGGCGCTCGGATATGTCCGTGCCCGCTACTTCGACCCGCTCGGAGATCTCGGTCGGGTCGAGCGGCAGCGGCAGTTCATGTCCGCGGTGATGAAGGAGACGCTCACCGCCTCGACCATCCTCAACCCGGTGCGCTACACCCGGGTGGGCCTGGCGTACGGCGACGCCCTCACCGTCGGCGACTCGACCGGGGTTTTCGACCTGGCGCGGTTCGCGCTGGCGATGCGGGCGGTGTCGTCGGGCAAGGGGGCAACGCTCACCGTGCCCATCGCCGATCCGGGCCTCAGCACGCCGGTCGGCAGCGCGGTGAAGTGGGACACCGACAAGGCCCTCGAGTTGTTCAACGCCCTGAAGAAGGACGCGATCATCCCGCCGAGCCTGATTCCCAAGGTGCCGAAGTCGGGTGAGGGGAATTGAACGAGCCGGTCGTCGTCCCTGACGCGGTTCTCGCCCACGAACACGTCCTGGTCGACTTCGGTGGCGTGGTGAGTCCCGGCACCTATGACGCCGACGAGGTGTTCCGGCTGGCGTTGCCGAAGCTCACCGAGGCCTACGCCCTCGGCTGCCGGCGGCTGCTGGAGTGCACGCCGAACCATCTCGGCCGCGATCCCGCGCTCCTCGCCCGGCTGGCCGACGCGAGCGGCATCGACATCTGGACCAACACTGGTGTCTACGGTGCGGCCGAGCGGGTGGGAGTTCCTTCGTACGCACGAGAACTCACGGCGGAACAGCTGGCGGCGCGGTTCGTGGCCGAGCATCGGGACGGGATCGCCGGGGTGCGGCCGCGGTTCATCAAGACCGCGGTACGCGACGGGGCACTCGAGGACCTCGACCGGACTCTCGTCCGCGCGGCGGCACTGGCCTCGCTCGAGACCGGACTCACCGTGGCGTCCCACACCACCGCCGGTGTCGCGGCGGTGCAGCAGCTGGAGCTGTTCGCCGAGGTCGGCGTACCGGCTGAACGCTTCGTATGGGTGCACGCGCAGGCCGAGCAGGACCCGGACTTCCACGAACGCGTGGCGCGGGCAGGCGCGTGGGTGGAGTTCGACGGCCTACGCGCTGGTGCCGTCGACTGGCAGCGCCGCTGCGTCGAACGGATGGCGGCGGCCGGACTGTTGGGCCGCACGCTCGTCGCCAACGACAGCGGGTGGTACCACGTCGGCGAGGACGGTGGCGGGGAGTTCCTCGGCTACACGTTCCTGCACACCGACCTGCTGCCGGCCCTCGACCCGTCCTGGCACCGGGCGCTGATGGTCGACAACCCCACGGCGGCGTTCGGCACCTGACGCGCGAGGGGCTTTGTATCGGCCAGGCGATAGGTCACGCAACGATAACGTGAATACGTGTCCACGAGCGGCCGTGCAAGTAACCAGTGATCGCGGTGACGCGTTAGCTACCCTGTCGGGCCCGTTGATCCTTGCCGGTGGTCCCCCCGTGCCACCGCGGAAGGCAACGGGCCCGGCCTTTGTCTTCTAGGGCCGCTACGCGCCGTCTTTCGCCCGGTCGCGTGGTCACTTCAGCAGGTGGCGGGCGAGGACGACGCGCTGGATCTGGTTCGTACCCTCATAGATCTGGGTGATCTTGGCGTCGCGCATCATGCGTTCGACCGGATAGTCCTGGACGTAGCCGTAGCCGCCGAGCAGCTGTACGGCGTCGGTCGTGACCTCCATCGCGATGTCCGAGGCGAAGCACTTGGCGGCGGCACCGAAGTACGCCAGGTCCGCGTCGGAACGCTCGCTGCGGGCCGCGGCGGCGTAGGTGAGCTGCCGCGCCGCCTCGAGCTTCATCGCCATGTCGGCGAGCATGAACTGCACGCCCTGGAAGTCGGCGACGGGTCGGCCGAACTGCCGGCGTTCCTTCACGTAGCCGATCGCGTAGTCGAGGGCGCCCTGTGCGATGCCGATGGCCTGCGCGGCGATCGTCACCCGCGTGTGGTCGAGGGTACGCAGCGCGAGCCTGAACCCTTCCCCCTCGGTGCCGACGAGGCGGTCCGCGGGTAGGCGCACGTCGTCGAAGTAGACCTCACAGGTCGGTGAGCCCTTGATGCCGAGCTTCTTCTCCGGTGCGCCGAAGCTCACGCCCGGGTCGGACTTCTCGACGACGAACGCGGAGATCGGCTGGCGCGCCGGCTCCCCTGACGTCGTCCCCCCGGACGCCGTCCCACCGTCCGCCTCCTCCGCCGGCGGGTCGGTGACGGCGAACACCGTGTAGTAGTCCGAAACGCCGGCGCCGGTGATCCAGCGTTTGACGCCGTTCAACACCCAGCCGTCCCCGTCCCGGCGGGCGTGGGTCTTCATCGCACCGGCGTCGCTTCCGGCGTCGGGTTCGGACAGGCAGTACGAGAACATGGCGTCGCCCCGGGCCACCGGCGGGAGGTAACGCCGCTTGAGCGAGGAGGACCCGGCGAGCAGTAACGGCATCGTGCCGAGCTTGTTGACCGCCGGGATCAGCGAGCTGGACGCGCAGGCCGCCGCCACTTCCTCGATGACGATGGCGGTGGCGAGAGCGTCGGCGCCTGCTCCGTCGTACGTCTCGGGGA
>JBOHED010000127.1:0-6946 GCA_050700915.1 Actinopolymorphaceae bacterium
CTGTCATCGTCCAGTGGAAGGGCACCCGCGGTCCCAGGGGTCACCCGCACCGGAACCGACGACGCCGCCGCGGCCTGCTCGGCAAGGGCCCGCAGGCGCGGCTCGGGCTCCACACCCACGACTCCCGAGACGGCACGCGGGTAGTACCCGAAGTTCAGTCCGTTGCCACAACCGACCTCGACCACGGCGCCGCGCAGGTCGGCCAGGAGCTCCTTCCGAAGGTCGGCCATACCCTCGGCCTCCATCCGGGGACTGACGTACGCATAGAACCGGCTGAACAACGGTCGCGGCCGATCATTGCTGCCTGGAATTGGTGCCGACGATTCGGAGCGGGTCATCAGGGTGCACCTCCGCTGGCTATGGTCGCACGAGCCGCGCTGGCATATTTCCTTGACGCTCGGCTCAGCCGGCTGGAACGATGACGTGACTCTTTCAAGAACGCGAGCGAGAGGAGACTCAGAACCCATGCGATTGGCCTATTCTGCGTTCTCCTCCGCGGCTTCCTGCCGCTGAGCTGACCACTCGCCGCCGCGTCATTCCTGTCGACGCCGGCCACCCGCTCGGCATCACCGGGCGTCCCCGCGTTCAGCGATTCTCCTTCACCTGCACAGGAAAGAGCTCCGTCATGACAACTGCTGCGGTCCATCTCACCCTCCGGTGTGGTGTCGAACCGACGAGCCTCCGCCGCGGCCTCCTCGTCTGAGCCCAGCGACCGCCAGCTCCGTCTCGTCCGCAGAACCTACTGCACATCTTCGCCAGTGCCGGTGGGAACGTCCGTTCCCTTCTGACACTCCAGGGAGACCTCGACCGTGCGTACGCACGCGCGGCGGTCCAGCCTGCCCACCTTCTGTGGGCGGTCCTGAGATGCGCCCGGCGAAGACGAAGATCAAGAAATTCCGGATGGAAACGAAATACGTCCACCACAGGTCCGAGGGACTTACCCGTCGGCAGAACAAGGGCACCCGTCTTCTTGTTCTCGACGACCGCAAGGAGCGGAAGCCCGACGCGCCCGAATTCGACGCACCCGAGGCGGATCAGGATGACTGACCGGACCCCGGTTCGGTCGGGACTCGGCGTTCGTCGTCGAGGCGCGCGGCGGTCGAATCCTGCGGTACGAGGACGACGAGCGCGTTGCGGTCGACGGCGAACACCTGTGGTGTCGAGGTCACCACCTCACCGTCCACGTTGATGGCCTGCGCCGGGTCGGCGTGCAGGCGCACCGTCCGAGTGGTCACGTGGAGCACGTTGTCGTGTTCGACGAAGCTGCCGTCCCGCAGGAACCTGGCGATGCAGGTGTGGTCGCGCAACCTGCCCTTGCGGATGGCGTACACGTCGAGGAGGTGATCATCGATGCCGGCCGCCGGCGCCACCACGTTGCCGCCTCCGTAGTGGCGCCCGTTGCCCACCGCCACCTGGAGCAGACCTTCGAGGTCGATGGTGTCCCGGTCACCGTCCGGGAACTCCAGCCGGGCCCGGAACGACTCGTGCCGGCGGTAGGCGCGCAGTGCCGCGATCGGATACGCCAGCGGGCCGAGCCGCCGCTTCAACGACGGACTGAGGGCCCGCGTGACTCCCACGGACAGCCCCGCCGAAGCCACGTTGACGAAATAGTTGTCGCCGATCCGGCCCAGGTCGATGTCGACGACCTTGCCGCCGGCGATCGTCTTGCACGCTGCGACCAGATCGGACGGAATGTGCAAGGTTCGGGCGAAGTCGTTCGCCGTGCCGAGGGGGAGCACCCCGAGCGCGACGTCGCGGTGGGCGAGATGATCGACCGCGGTGCTCAGCGTGCCGTCCCCGCCACCGACCACGACAACGTCATGATGATCGACGACCTCCTCGAAGACCTCCGGAAGTCGGGCCGCGTCGCGCACCTGGTAGCACTCACCCAGCGGCACCCCGAGGTCGCCCAACTTCTGCCGGGCGAGAGCGAACGCCGCAGCGCCCGTGCGGGAGCCCGCGTTGACCACGAGGCAGGCGCGCTCGAACCGCCGACCCTTCACCATGGCCTCAGGCTCTCACGACCCCGCGCCGTTCCCCCGGAAGTGCGACCTGATCACGCCTTCGGACCGGTGCAGATGATCGGACAGCGTCGACTGGGCCACCTGTGCGTCACCGGCGGCGACCGCGTCGTAGATCGCCTTGTGTTCCTTGGCGATGACCTCGGGGCCAAGCAGGTGGTGGGTCTGCTTCACGACCATGCACAGGTGCGCCTCGCCGATGATCGAATCGTACATCCGTAAGACGCGAGGGCTGTCGAGGTGTGCGACGAAGGCGTAGTGGAAGGCGATGTCGGAACGGATGATCCCCTCCACCGACTCCTCCTTCGCGGCGAGATCGAACTCTCGCAGGGCCTTCCTGGCATTCTCCGGCGCCAGACCTTCGGTCGCGAGATGGGAGACCGCCATGGTTTCGATGACCAGACGGCTGAAGTAGAGATCGTGGACATCCTGTTCGGTGAGCCGGGGAACCCGCGCGGACTTGTTGGCCGACCGGCGGAGCAGGCCGGTGTTCACCAACCGGTCGATCGCGGCTTTCGCGGTGGGGCGCGCAACGCCGTACAACTCCGCGGTGGCCTGTTCATAGAGAGCCTCTTCCGGATCGAGCTGTCCGGTCAGGATGCGTTCCCGTATCGCGTCGCAGACGGCGTCGACCATCGTCACGGTCCGGAGTGTTTCCCTCATGTGTCCCTCCTGGACTCTTCCGGGCCAGTTCCGGCAGCCACACGACACGAGCTGCCAGGTACCTCTAGTGTCTGCCCTGCGTACTTGCCAGACAACTCTACCGATAGTCGGACAGTCAAGGAGTCACGACGTGAGCGAGAAGCAAACCGCACGCCCCGTGAGTCGGCGCCACCTCGTCGGAGCTGGCGCTCTGGGGTTCCTCGCGCTGACCTCCATCCCGGGATGCGACGCGCTCTCCACCAAGCCGCAGGAGGGGGGCGACGGCAACGCCGGGCGGAAGCTGGACGACAAGCAGGCGCCCACCCTCGCGAAGCTCGTCAAGAGCGGCGACCTTCCGCCACTCGCGGACCGCCTGCCCTCCGACCCGATGGTCGTTGAGCCGGTCGACAGTCTCGGCACCTACGGCGGCTCGTGGCACATGGGCATCACCGGCGGTTCTGGCTCCTTCTCCCAGCTGAACCGGTTCCAGGGTTACGAAGGCCTGGTGCGGTGGACGCCGGACTGGAAACCCGAGCCCATTCCCAACGTGGCCGAGTCATTCGAGATCGGCGGGAACGGTACGTCGTACACCTTCAAGCTCCGTGAGGGGATGCGGTGGTCGGACGGGGAGCCGTTCACCGCCGACGATGTGCTGTTCTGGTACGAGGATGTCATTCTCAACAAGGAGCTCACGCCGATCCCGCCGAGTTGGATGGTGGTCGACGGTGAGGTCGGCACTGTGGAGAAGGTCGACGACCTGACCGTGGTGTTCGAGTTCGTCAAGCCGCATGGGCTCTTCCTCCAGAAGCTCGCCCAACCGGGCGGCGACGCGCCGGTGCGTTATGCGAAGCACCACCTCAGCCAGTTCCACAAGAAGTACAACGACAACATCGACGCACTCGTCACCGAACACGACCAGACCGACTGGGTGCAGCTGTTCCAGAACATGGGTGGGATCGACGACGACAGCGTCCGGTACGCCGTGAAGGACCAGCCGCTGCTCCACCCGTGGACCTTCACCCAGCCACCCAGTGGTGGATCTGGTCGGGCGATCGCCGAGCGCAACCCCTACTACTGGAAGGTCGACCCGCAGGGCAGGCAGTTGCCCTACATCGACAAGCTCGACTACCGGGTCATGCAGGGCGACAGCACCAACACGTTGACCCTCATGGTGGTCAACGGCGAGATCGACATGGAGGACCAGTTCTTCGCCGTACCGGAGAACAAGCCGGTGATCGCCCGGGGCCGAGAGGAGGGCGAATACGACTTCTACACGACGACATTCGCCGAGCCCAACGCCGGGGTGATCCAGCTCAACCTGAACCACAAGAACCCCGGAATGCGGGAGTTCTTTCAGAACAAGGACGTCCGCATCGGTCTGTCGTACGCCTTGAACCGCAAGGAGATCATCGACATTGTCCTGCTGCGCCAGGGGAAGCCGTGGCAGGCGGCCCCGCTCCCCGACTCGGACTATTACCACGAGCGGCTCGCCACGCAGTTCACCGAGTACGACGTCGACAAGGCCAACGAGCATCTCGACCGGGCGGGCTACACCGAGCGCGACGGCAAGTTCCGGTTGGGCCCCGACGGCAAGCGACTCACGATCGGCTTCGCCATCGACAACGGGCGGCCGATCTTCGTCGACATGGCAGAGCTGATCAAGACCCACTGGGAGGCCGTCGGCATCAGCGTCAACACCACCGCGATGGACCGTTCCCTGTGGGAGGAGCGGGTCAGGGAGAGCGCCGACTTCGACGCCACGATCCACCGTTTCGGCGGCGGCAGCGGCGAGGCGGTGCTGCTCGACCCGCGGTACTACTTCCCGTTCGACGGAAACTCGATGTGGTGCTCCGCCTGGCAGGCGTGGTATCAGGGCCTGTCCGGTGCCGATGCGACCGCCGGTGTCGAGCGCCCACCTGCCGCCGCCCAGAAGCAGATGAAGCTGTACGACCAACTGAAGCTCGCCGTGGACACCGCCGAACGGAAGACCCTGATGATGGAGATCCTCGAGATCGCCGCGGAGGAGTTCTACGTCATCGGTGTCAGCGTTCCCGGAGACGGCTACGGCGTCGTCCGTAACAACTTCCACAACGTGCCGAAGCAGATGCCGGCGTCCTACATCTATCCCAACCCGGCGCCGTGCAACCCCGAGCAGTTCTTCATCAGCACATGACTCTTTCAGCACATGATGCCCTTGCCCGCAAGGGGGCGGATGGGAGCGACTGGATGTGGTTCGACCGGGTGATGAGGTGGGGGCAGCTCACGCTGGTCGAGAACGACCCCGTGACCTACGACGTCAATTTCTGGCTCGACTACTTCGAACGCACCAGATGTGACGGCGTCTGCCTGAGCGCCGGTGGCTACATCGCCTACTATCCGACCGGCGTTCCGCTGCACCATCGCAGCGCGTGGATGAACGGCGGCGACCCGTTCGGTGACCTCGTGGCCGGCTGCCGCGCCAGAGGCATGGCGGTCCTCGCGCGGACCGATCCGCATGCCGTCCACCAGCCGGTCCACGACGCCCACCCGGACTGTATCGCGGTCGACGCGGACGGCAACAAGCGCCGCCACTGGGCCATGGGCGACGTCTGGGTGGCATGTGCGCTGGGGCCGTACAACTTCGCGTACATGACCGACGTCAACGCCGAGATCATGGCGCGCTACGACGTCGACGGAATCTTCAGCAACCGCTGGACCGGATCGGGCATGTGCTACTGCACGCACTGCCAGCAGAACTTCGAGGCATCGACCGGGATGGAACTCCCCCGTACCAGGGACCCGCAGGATCCTGCCCGCAAGGCGTACATCGGTTGGCGGCAGGAACGTCTCCTCGAGTTGTGCCGACTCTGGGACACCTCGATCAGGGAGGCGAATTCCGATGCCAGGTTCGTCCCCAACTCCGGCGGCGGGGCGCTGAGCGACCTGGACATGAGCGAGTTCGGTCGCGTCGCCGACATCGCGTTCGCCGACCGGCAGGGGCGTTCTGGCATCGTCACGCCCTGGGCGGCAGGGAAGAATGCCAAGGAATACCGCGCGACGATGAGAAACAAACCGGTCGGCGGCATTTTCAGTGTGGGCCTGGAAGGCGGGCACCGCTGGAAGGACTCGACACAGAGCGACGACGAGATCCGGATCTGGGTGGCGGACAGCATCGCCAATGGAATGCGTCCGTGGTTCACCAAGTTCGCCGGAGTAGTGCACGACGACCGGTGGCTGAAAGTGGTCGAGGAGATCTATCAGTGGCACCACACCTGGGAGCGCTATTTCCGTGACCAGGAACCGCTCGCCCGGGTGGCCGTCGTGTATTCGCAGCAGACCGCGAAGTTCTACGGCGGTGACGCGGCGCGGGACAAGACCGAGGACCACATATCCGGTGTCTACCAGGCGTTGCTCGAAGGCCGGATTCCGTTCGAGATGGTGCACGACGGGCTGATGACGCCTGAGGTGCTCGACCGGTTCTCGACCCTCGTCCTGCCCAACATCGCCGCGCTCTCCGACAGCCAGTGCGACCAGATTCGTGCGTACGTTGCGCAAGGAGGCAGTGTCGTCGCCACGCACGAGACCTCGCTCTACGACGAATGGGGTGTCCGGCGTGGCGACTTCGGACTGGCGGATCTCTTCGGTGCGAGCGTGGTCGGGGACGTCGAGGAGGACATCAAGAACTCCTACATTCGGCTCCGGGAGGACCCGCACACCGGGCGGCGACACGCACTCCTCGACGGTCTCGACGCCGCGTCCCGGCTGATCCACGGCGTCCGCCGGGTGGTCGTCCGGCCCTCGGATGACTCGATGCCGCGCCCGTTGACGCTCGTACCGTCGTATCCCGACCTGCCGATGGAGGAGGTCTACCCTCGGGGCCCGGAGTCCGACGAGCGCGTGGTCCACGTGCGTGAGATCGGCGCGGGGCGGATCGTCTACTTCCCGTGGGACATCGACCGGACGTTCTGGGAAGTGTTGAACCCCGACCACGGTCGCCTTCTGTGCAACGCCGTCGCCTGGGCGACTCGCGACGAGCCCCCGGTGACGGTCACCGGTCGCGGCCTCGTGGACGTCACCGTCTGGCGGCAACCCACCTCGCTGACGGTCCACCTGGTCAACCTCACCAACCCGATGCTGATGCGAGGGGCGTTCCGAGAGGCGATTCCGCTTGCAGAGCAGCGGGTCCGGATCCGACTGCCCGAAGGTGCGGAGGTCCGTGGAGCGCACCTTCTGGGGGCGGATGTTCCTGCCCAGGTGCGGGTGTCGGAGGGAGTCGCCGAGGTGATCGTCGCGGGCATGACCCA
>JBOHED010000128.1:0-6811 GCA_050700915.1 Actinopolymorphaceae bacterium
CGCCGTGCTCGTCCGCAAGCTCCTGCGCGCGTTCGGGAACGATGTCGACCACCGCCGCGAGCTCCGCACGCGGCTGCAGTGCCTGGATCGTCTGGGCGTGGGTGCGGCCGATCACTCCGGCGCCGATCACTGCGAATCGCATGCGGGGCCCCTATCTGTCGCGGTAGGTGGACAGCTGCTGGTCAGTGGTACGCGATGCCTTCGGCGTCGAGCAGTGCGGTGAACGCCCTGGTCGCCTTGCCGAACAGCTCCGGCCCGGAGAAGCCACCCGACTCGCCCATGTAGGCAAGGTGCGGCTCCATCGAGAAGTAGCTGTCGAACCCGTCGTCGCGCAGCGCCCGGATCGTCTCGGGGATCTGGCCATCACCCTCGCCCGCTGGCACGACGCGACCCTCCGCGCGTACGGCGTCCTTGATCTGCAGGTAGTCGACGTACGGCCGCAGCTGGGTGAACCCGTCGGTGAACGGGGCGACGTCGCACAGCACGAAGTTGGCCGGATCCCAGACCAGGCGGAGCTTGTCCGAACCCACCGACTCCACCAGGTCGAGGCAGCGCGACGGGACGTCGCCGTAGATCTTGCGCTCGTTCTCGTGCGCGAGCACGACGTCCTGGCTGCCGACGCGCGCTGCGAGGGCGGACATCCGGCGCAGCACCTCGTCGCGGTGCTTGGCCGGGTCGTCGCCGTCCGGCATCCAGAACGAGAAGATCCGGATGTACGGAGCGGCGAACTCACCTGCCACCCACAGCGCCCGGTCGAACTTCGCGAGGTGCGCGTCGAAGTCGTCGGCGATACCGACCTTGCCGATCGGCGAACCGACCGCGGACATCGCGATGCCGTGCTCGGTCATCAGTCGCTTCAGCTCGGCGATTTGGTCGTCGGTGAGATCGAGGACGTTGACGCCCCAGGCACTGCGGAACTCGACGAACCTGATCCCCAGCTCGTTCAAGGTCCGGAACTGCGTGGCCGGGTCGGGATCGATCTCGTCGGCGAATCCGGAGAGGGTCCACATCGTTGGCGTTCGACTCCTCGGGTGGGTCTTGTTCGGACGGACATCACTTGGACACACGGGCGGTTGTGGCAACTATGGCAACCGGTTGCCAAAGGTTGTCAAGGGGGGCAAGACTATGCCGTCCGACACCGGCTCCCTCCTGCCACGGGAGCTGGATCCGCCCGGGAGGAGGCAGAGCGGTGCCCGCACGCGGCTCGGTACCCGCGCCCCATCCTGGTCGCGCGCCGACGATCCACGACGTCGCGGCTCGTTGCGCGGTCGCCGCTTCGACGGTGTCGCGTGCGTTCTCCCGGCCCGGGCGGGTCAGTCCGGCAACCAGGCAACGGATTCTGGCCACTGCCGAGGAGATGGGCTACCGGCCGAACCCGATCGCCCGGGCGTTGCCGTCCGGCCGGACCCGGACGCTGGGCCTGCTCGTTCCCGACATCACCAACCCCTTCTTCCTCGACCTGATCCGGGGCGCGGAGCGGGCGGCGGCGGCCGGGGGCTACACCCTGGTGCTGGCCGATACCGACGAGTCGAGTGAGACCGAGCAGACCGCGGTCAGGAGGCTCACCCGAGCCGTCGACGGATTCGTCCTGGCGTCGTCCAGACTCTCCGACGCCCGGCTGCGTGAGGCGTACGCGACCTCGCCTCTCGTCGTCGTGAACCGCCGGGTGCCACCGGTGCCGGGCGTCCTCATCGACAGCGCCCACGGGACCCGGGCGGCCGCCGAACACCTCGCCTCGCTCGGCCACGAACGGATCGCGTATCTCGCCGGACCGCGTGCCTCGTGGTCCGACCAGCGGCGGTGGCGTGCCCTGCAGTCGGTGGCGCGGCGACGCGGCCTCAGTGCCGTACGCATCGGGCCGCTGGCTCCGACGGTCGACGCCGGGGTGGCCGCCGCCGACGCGCTCATCCTCGAGGACGTCTCCGCCGCGGTGACGTTCAACGACCTGCTCGCGATCGGCGTCCTGCGCCGGTTGCGCGCCCGCGGGATCGGCGTGCCGGATCAGATCAGCGTCGTCGGCTGCGACGACATCTTCGGCGCCGACTTCTGCCATCCGCCCCTCACCACCCTCACCGCGCCGATCGAGACCGCCGGGCGCGCGGCCGTCGACCTGCTCCTCGGCCTCCTCGACGTCGACCGCGAGGCGCCGGGCACTTCCCCCAGCCGACGGGATCCGGACTCATCGGGCCGTGGGCGTGACGTCGTACTCCCCACCCGACTGACGATCCGTGACTCCACCGGAACCGCACCGACCGCCACGAGTCGACAGCTGGTCCCCCTGGCCGCGGAACCGTCGAGCTGAGCCCGCCCCTCGAACCGACCCGTACCGCAGCATCACCTGCGAACGCCGCAGGACAACCGACGAGCGGAGATGATCGCGATGAAACTGAGCTTCAGCACTATCGGCTGCCCGAAGTACACCCTCGACGAGGTGGTGTCGACCGCGCAGGGCAGCGGCTACGAAGGCGTCGAGATCAGGTTCCTGCGTGGCGAGGTGGCCCTGGAGAAGCTCGAGGAGTTCTCGCCGGCCGGCATCAAGGCCACCAGGGCGAAGCTCGACGCCGCCGGCCTCGCGGTGGCCTGCCTCGACACGAGCGTCCGTTTCACCTCCCCCGATCCCGACGAGCGCGCGAAGCAGCAGGCGACCGCGCTGACGTACGCCCGGATGGCGGCGGAGCTCGGTACGTCGTACATCCGGGTCTTCGGCGGAGCCGTCCCGGACTCGTCACCGGAACGCGAGGAGACCACGAGGCGCATCGCCGAGGGACTCGCCGAGGCGGCGGCCGCGGTCAAGACCGAGGGCGTCACGGCAGTCCTGGAGACCCACGACAGCTTCTGCACGTCCACCCAGGTCGCCGAACTCCTGTCGTACGCACCGAACGACGACCTCGCGATCCTGTGGGACGTCCTGCACTCCTACCGGTCCGGCGAGTCGCTCGTGGACACCTGGCGCGCGCTCGGCGACCGGATCAGGCACGTGCACCTGAAGGACTCGTCGGTCTACTCCCCCACCGAGTTCAACTTCGAACTCACCGGCGAGGGAACCATGCCGATCAAGGAGTTCGCCGCCCTTCTCCAACGCGGCGGCTACGACGGCTACCTCAGCTTCGAGTGGGAGAAGGCGTGGCACCCCGAGATCGAGGAGCCCGAGGTCGCGATCCCGCAGTACGCGTCGTACATGCGCCCCCTGCTCGCCGAGGTAGCGGCCCAGTAGGCGTACGGATGAAGCAGGTACGGGTCGGGCTCATCGGCAGCGGCTTCTCGGCGGCGCTGCATGCCGACGCGCTGCGCCAGGTGCACGGGCTCGACGTCACCCTCGCCGCCGTCGCCGGGCGCGACCACGACAAGGCCAAGGGGTTCGCGGCCCGGCACCGGATCGCCACCGCGTACGCACACCCGCACGAGCTGTTCGGCGACGACGACATCGACGTCGTGTGTCTCTGCGTCCCCAACGCCGTCCACGCACCCCTCGCGATCGAGGCCGCTCGGGCGGGCAAGCACGTCATCTGCGAGAAGCCCCTGACGGGTGCGTTCACCTCGCCGCCGGCGACCGGCGAAGTGTGCGAGCGCACCGCCTTCGCACGGTCCGCGCTGGAGGAGGCGCTCACCTCCGCCGACGCGGTGGTCGACGCGATGAAGGCTGCCGGACGTCAACTGATGTACGCCGAGAACTGGGTGTACGCACCGGCCGTCACCAAGGCGAAGCGTCTCCTGGAAGCGGCCGGCGGCACGATCCTCGACATCCGCGCCGAAGAGAGCCACAGCGGTTCGCACGCGCAGGCGTCGAAGTACCGCACCCGGGCCGGCGGCGGCGCGTTGCTGATGCTGGGTTCGCATCCGATCGGTGCGGCGCTGCACCTGAAGGCGGTCGAGGGACGGCGGAAGACCGGTGAACCCGTGCGCGTGCGGTCCGTCGTCGCCGACACGGCACCGCTGTGGAACGCACCGGCCTACGACGACCACGCCCGTCGCTGGCTGGTGTCGGACTGGGTGGACGTGGAGACCTGGGCGAGCGCGATCCTCACGTTCACCGACGGGAGCAAGGCGGTGATCAACGCGTCGTTCGCTCAGCTCGGCGGCGTCCGCAACACCCTGGAGTTCACCACCACCAACGCGGTACTGAAGGCCAACATGACACCGAACGACGGGCTGCTCGCCTACGCCCCACACGCGGAGGTCTTCGGCGGGGAGTACCTCGCGGAGAAGCTCGAGACGAAGGCGGGATGGAGCACCCCGTCGCCGGACGAGGACTGGGTGCGCGGCTATCCGCACCAGATGCAGGACTTCTGCGAATGCGTGGCGTACGACCGGGAGCCGTTGTCCGACGCCGCACTGGCCCGGGATGTCGTCGAGGTGATCTTCGCCGCCTACCTGTCGGCGGAGAGCGGCAGCCGGGTAGACCTTCCCGTTTCCACCAGTACTGGAGAGAGCAGATGATCTACGAGCTCAACCATGTCGGCGTCCGGATCAGGGACCTCGACGAGAGCCTCGCGTTCTGGGTGGGGATCCTCGGCGCGAAGGTGGTGAGCGAGGCGTTCATCCCGAGCTCACGGACCGACTGCGTCTACCTGCAGATCGCCGACGGGATGGTCGAGCTGCTGCGTCCGGCCGACCCTCCCGAGGGTGCGACGTTCGGGGCGGACCACATCGCGTTCATGACCGACGACCTCGACGGCGAACACCAGCGGTTGGTGGACGCCGGCTTCACCTCCCTGCTGGCACCGAAGGTCGCGGGCACGGGCCGTGGACGGCTGGCATTCGTGTCCGATCCGAGCACGGTCCGCGTGGAGCTGCTCCAACGCGAGGAAGACTTCCGGGTGGACCCGATCGAGGGGTTCGTCCGGAGCCTCGACCACTACTCGGTCGCGGCGGACGACCTCGACACGTCCGTCGCGTTCTACGGCGGCCACCTCGGCCTGACCCCTTTGGCGACACAGACCGATGCAGGTGGGGGCCGGTCGGCGTACTTCGGGCTGCGCGACGATGCGGTCGAAGTCCACCATGCGTCCACCCAGTCGCCCAGTGATCGGCGGAGTGACCCGCGGATCCGGCACGTCGGACTCCGCGTCGACGACGTGGACGCGACGACCGAACGCCTGCGCGCGCATGGCGTCGCCATCGCCTCCGAGCCCGCAGCGGCAGTCGATGGGCACGGGCGTACGTCGACGGTGCACGACCCGGACGGCGTACCTGTCGTCCTCCTCGACCGCGCCGACCTTCGTGACCACCCGACCCAGGAAGGGACCCGATGACCCAGATCGAGCTGCACCCCGACCGGCTGCTGCCGACCGAGCCGAGCCTGCGGTCGATCGCCCGTCAGCTGTACGACGAGACCGCGGGGCTGCCGATCATCTCGCCGCACGGCCACGTGGATCCGGCGATCCTCGCAAACGACGAGCCGTTCGGCGACCCGGCCAACCTGCTCGTCGTCCCCGATCACTACGTCACCCGGCTGCTGCATGCGCACGGCGTACGGCTCGACCAGCTCGGTGTGCCGCCCGGCAATCCCGTCGGGGACACCGAGCCGCGGGAGATCTGGCGGACGTTCTGTGCGCACTTCTGGGCGTTCCGGGGCACGCCGTCGCGGTACTGGCTCGAGTCGGAGCTGGTCGAGGTCTTCGGCGTGAACCTGCGGCCGTCGGCCGAGACCGCCGACGAGCTCTTCGACCAGCTCACGGAGCGGCTCTCCGACCCGGGCTTCCGGCCCCGCGCGCTCTACGAGCGCTTCAACCTCGAGGTCCTCGCCACGACGGACGATCCGGCCTCCGACCTCGCCGACCACCAGCGGCTGGCGCAGGACCCGGCGTGGAAGGGTCGCGTCGTCCCGACGTTCCGCCCGGACGCCTACCTCGACCCGTCGCGGCCGGACTGGGCGCGGCAGGTGGCGAAGCTGGGCGAGGCGGCCGGCGTCGACACGAAGACCTACGACGGCTACATCGCCGCGTTGGAACAGCGCCGGGCGTACTTCTCCCAGCACGGCGCAACCGCGAGCGACCACGGTCACGCCGACGCGGGCAGCGCGCCGCTGGACCCTGCCGACGCGCGGCGAATCTTCTCGGCTGGCCTCGCCGGAGCGGCGAGCCCCGAGGAGCAGACGGCGTTCCGGTGGCACATGCTGAGCGAGATGGCGCGAATGGCCTGCGACGACGGGCTCGTGATGCAGCTGCATCCGGCCGTCCTGCGCAACCACCACTCGTCGACGTTCGAGCGGTTCGGCGCCGACGTCGGATGCGACATCCCGGTGGTCGCGGAGTACACACAGGCGCTGCGGCCGCTGCTGGAGCGGTACGGCACGCACCCGAACTTCCGGATGGTGCTCTTCACCACCGACGAGGACGTGTTCTCCCGCGAGATCGCGCCACTTGCCGGCTTCTACCCGTCGGTGTTCGTCGGGGCGCCGTGGTGGTTCATCGACACCCCTGACGCGATCCTGCGGTTCCGTGCCGCCGTGACCGACACGGTGGGGTTCCACAAGACGGCCGGGTTCGTCGACGACACGCGGGCGTACTGCTCGATTCCGGTACGCCACGACATGGCGCGCCGGCTCGACGCAGGACACCTCGCCCGTCTCGTCGCCGAGCACCGGCTGGCCGAGGACGAGGCGGCGGAGACGGCGCGCGATCTTGCCTATCGGCTGCCCGCGACGACATTCCGGCTCGCGTGAGAGGGGCTGGGTCGTGACCGAGCTGAACCGGCTGTCCGTGCCCGGAGCCGGACCTGCCGCACCCATTCGTACCGTCCATCTCGGGCTCGGTGCGTTCTTCCGGGCTCACCAGGCGTGGTACACGCATGTGGCCAACGCGACGGAGGA
>JBOHED010000129.1:0-10410 GCA_050700915.1 Actinopolymorphaceae bacterium
GGCGTGGCGGCTCCGGCGGCTCCGGTGGCTCCGTCAGGACGGCCGGTAGCCGCCCGCATGCCACAGCTCGGCGAGCCGGTGGATCCCGCTGGCGACCACGTCCTCCGGCCCCGCGAACGCCACCCGCAGCCAGCCGTCGAGCGCGTCCTGGCAGCTGAACGTCGGTCCGGCCAGCACGTCGACGCCCGCCCTACCGGCGCGTTCGGCGAAGGTCGTCGCGGAGTGGCCCGCCGGCAGCTCGATCCACAGCGACGCGCCGCCGGCAGGTACGTACGACCGCCAGTCCGGCAGCTCGTCGGCGAGGACCTGCAGGGCGAACGTCCGGGCGGATCCCAGGGTCGCCCGGCGGTGGGCGCGGGCCTCGGCGGCGCGGTCGAGCAGCCGCGCGGTCACGATCTGCGCCGGGATGGACGTGCCGAGGTCCTCGGCGCCCTTGACGATCGCCAGGCGCTCGACGAGATCGCGGCCCGCGCGCAGCCAACCGACCCGCAGGCCGCCCCAGAAGCCCTTGCTCGCCGAGCCGAGCGTGAGCACCCGGCCGCCGTACGACGCGAGGGGAGGAGGAGGCGGGCCGTCGATGATCGCGTCGGTGGGTGCCGCGTCGTCGACGATGGTGAGTCCGGCCTCCGCCGACAGCCGGGCCACCGCCGCCCGAGCCCACTCGGGCAGGACCGCGCCGGTCGGGTTGTGCACGGTCGACTGCAGCAGGGCGAACACCGGCCGGTGGCGGCGTACGGCTGCGGCGAGGGCGTCGATGTCCACCCCGTCGCGCCCGCTGGGTACGCCGACCAGGTGGGCGCCGACGCTGCGGAGGACTTCGATCGCGCCGCGGAACGTCGGCTCCTCCACGATCACGGTGCCGCCCGGCTCGACCAGGGTCTCGGCGACGATCCGCATCGCCTGCTGGGCTCCGGAGGTGACGAGGACCTGGCCGGGATCGGTGCGCAGGCCGAGCGCGGTGTAGTAGCTGGCGACCGCCGTGCGCAGGACCGGAAGCCCGCGGGGGACATAGCCGTGCGACGGCAGGGTCCCGGCGAAGTCGGCAACGGTGAGCCGCGCCAGCTCCTCGGCGACCATCGGAATCCCCGGCAGGGCAGCGCTCCGCAGGTCGATCCGGGCGTTCAGCTGTCTGGCTCCCGGCGGTCCGGCGACCAGCGTGTCGGTGACGAACGACCGGAGCCGGTCGTCCCCGCGGGCGTTCGCGTGTCCGGCGGCGGTCGACACGAACGTGCCCGTGCCCGTACGACTGACCAGGATCCCCTCGGCGCGTAGGGTGTCGAACGCCTGACCCACCGTCGTCCGGCCGAGTCCGAGGGCCGACGCGAGGATGCGTTCGGACGGCAGCCGGGTGCCGGCCGGCAGCTGGCCCGCGCGGACCAGCTGGCGAAGCGCCTCGGCGAGCCTCGTGCTCAGGCCGCCCGGTTGGTCGGCCCACCCGTCCAGCAGCCGGGTCAGCCGCGGCGCACCGAAGTAAACCACCGGGGCCGGATTGGATCTGGTGCTGCTGGTAGCCATCGCCCGATCATCGCCAAGTTGGAGCGGAATTGCACTCCCCCTGATGAGCAGGGCTGGTGTGCAGAAGGGATCGCCAGTGCCAACCGTCGTACTTCTGGGCACTCTGGACACCAAAGGAACCGAGTACGCCTTCGTCCGTGACCGGCTCCTCGCTGCCGGTGTCGACGTCGTGGTCGTCGACGCGGGTGTCCTCTCTGGCCCGAGCCCGGCCGAAGGCTCGGGCGGAGCCCCCCTGGCAGCCGACGTCTCAGCCGCCGAGGTAGCCGCCGCGGGTGGCGCCGACCTTGCCGCTCTCGCCGCCGCCCGGGACCGCGGCGCCGCCGTCACCGCGATGGCGCGCGGTGCAGCCGAGGTGCTGGGGCGCCTGCACCAGCAGGAATCCTGCGCCGGTGCGCTCGCGCTCGGTGGAACCGGCGGGACCTCGATCGCCGCGCAGGCGTTCCGTGAGCTGCCGCTCGGCGTCCCGAAGGTGATCGTCTCGACGACGGCCTCCGGCGACACCCGGGCGTACGTAGCCGAAAGCGACCTCGTGCTCTTCCCCAGCGTGACCGACGTCGCCGGGGTCAACCGGCTGTCGGCGCGGATCCTCGCCAATGCGGCGGCTGCCCTGGCCGGCATGGTCACCGCGCCGGAGCCCGAGGTCGCGGCGGAGCGACCACTGCTCGCCGCGAGCATGTTCGGCGTGACGACTCCGTGCGTCACCGCCGCCCGTGACCTGCTCGAGAAGGGCGGCTACGAGGTGCTGGTCTTCCACATGACCGGCGTCGGCGGCCGTACGCTCGAAGGGCTCGCCGCCGACGGCTGGCTGGCCGGCATCCTCGACGCCACCACCACCGAGCTTGCCGACGAGCTGGTCGGCGGAGTGTTCTCGGCCGGGCCGGGACGCCTCACCGCCGCGGCTGCCGCGGGTGTGCCGCAGGTGGTGTCCGTCGGCGCCCTCGACATGGTCAACTTCGGTCCCAAGGAGACGGTGCCGGAGAAGTTCGCCGACCGGAACCTCTATGTGCACAACCCGAGCGTGACGTTGATGCGTACGACCCCCGAGGAGTGTGCCGAGCTCGGGACCCGGCTGGCGACGCGGGTGTCGGCGAGCACCGGTCCGGCCGCGGTGTTCCTTCCGCTGAAGGGGATCTCGGCCATCGCGGGCGAGGGCGGCCCGTTCCACGACGCCGATGCCGATGCCGCGCTCTTCGACGCGATCTCCTCGACGCTGGACCGCTCGCGGGTCGAGCTGATCGAGCTGGACCTCGACGTCAACGACCCTGCGTTCGCGGCCGCGATGGTCGAGAAGCTGGACGCCTACGTCACGGGGAGCACAGGGAGCACAGGGAGCACGGGGGAAACCGCATGAGCCGGCTGTCCAGGGAATCGATCCTCACCCGGCTCCGGGCAAAGGTCGCCGCCGGCCAGCCGATCATCGGCGGCGGCGCGGGCACGGGCCTGTCCGCCAAGTGCGAGGAGGCCGGTGGGATCGACCTGATCGTCATCTACAACTCGGGCCGCTACCGGATGGCGGGGCGCGGATCCCTTGCCGGGTTGATGGCGTACGGCAATGCCAACGACGTCGTCGTCGAGATGGCCCGCGAGGTACTGCCGGTCGTGCGGAACACGCCGGTGCTGGCAGGGGTCAATGGGACCGACCCGTTCTACGACCCGGACGTCTTCCTGCCCGAGTTGGCGCGCCTGGGCTTCGCCGGCGTCCAGAACTTTCCGACCGTCGGGCTGATCGACGGCGTCTTCCGGGCCAACCTGGAAGAGACCGGGATGAGCTACGCCCTCGAGGTGGACATGATCCGCCGGGCGCGCGGTTTCGACCTGCTGACCACGCCGTACGTCTTCTCCGTCGAGGACGCGGCCGCGATGGCCGAGGCCGGCGCCGACATCATCGTGTGCCACTTCGGCCTGACCACCGGCGGTGCGATCGGTGCCGAGACCGCCCGCAGCCTCGACGACTGTGTGGAGCTGGCCACCGCGTGGGCGAAGGCGGCCCGCGAGGTTCGCGACGACGTGCTGGTCCTGTGCCATGGCGGCCCGGTCGCCGAACCTGCCGACGCGGCGTACGTCCTGCGTCGGGCGAGCGGCATCGACGGGTTCTACGGCGCCTCGTCGATGGAACGCCTGCCGACCGAACGCGCGATCATCGCCCAGATCAAGGCGTTCGTCGAGATCGACCGCTCGACGGGCTGACGCGCAGGCGTGCGTGCGGGCGTGCGGGCGTGCAGGAACGGATTGCACAAAGCGGAACGACGAAAGAGGAGCAGATGACGGAAGCCCGCATCACCCGGGCAGGGGATGTCGCCAGCGAGGACTACCCGTGGGGACGCCTGGACTGGTTCGTGTCCCGGGCGCTCGGTAACTCCGACAAGCTCACCGTCGGCCGCTGCCAGATCGATCCTGGTGGGGCCAACGCGCCGCATTACCACCCGAACTGCGACGAGGTGCTGCACGTCCTGCGTGGCAGGATTCGGCACCGCCTCGGCGACGAGTACGTCGAGATGACCGAGGGCGACACGATCTCCATTCCGACCGGGGAAGTCCACAACGCCGAGAACATCGGCAGCGAAAGGGCAGTCCTGCTGATCACGTTCTCCACGGCGGACCGCCAGGTCGTCACCGTGGAATGAAAGGACGTCCGATGGCTATTCACGAGATTGCGATGGTCGGTTGCGGCGGGGTGACCGCGATGCACTTCGACGGCTATCTCGCCCATCCTGAACGGATCCGGGTCGCCGCCGCCTGCGATCCCGACCCCGCGCGGCGCGAGTGGGCGCAGCAGACGTACGGCGTGGAACGTGTGTACGCCAGCCTGGAGGAGATGATCGAGGCCGGAGGGTGGACGGCCGCGGTGTTGTGTACGCCCACCCTCGTGCGTCAGGACATGGTCAAGACACTGGCCGCCGCGGGCAAGCACGTCCTTGTCGAGAAGCCGCTCGCGGACACGTTCGCCGAAGCCAGCCAGATCGTCAGCGTGTGTGCGGAGGCCGGTGTCCAACTCGCCGTCAACCAGAACTTCCGCCACCACTACGGATTCGACATTGCCCGAGACGTCATCGCCGACGGCCGGATCGGCGAGGTCTACGGAGTGACACACACCAACCTGATGTTCCGGCAGGATCGCGGCTGGCGCACCCAGGTGCAACGGCATGCCATGTCGGTAATGGGCGTGCACTGGTTCGACGGCTTTCGGCACATGCTCGGTCGCGAGGCGTCATGGGTGTGGTCCCACACGTCGTCGTCGCCGGAGGTCGACTGTGCCGGTGAGACCGACGCGTTCACGCAGATGCTCTTCGACGATGTTCCGGTGTCGTACGTACAAAGCTTCTCCAGCCGGCTGCGCCGGACGGACACGGTGGTTCTCGGCCGATTGGGCACCCTGAATCTCGGTTACGACATCGTGAGCCTCACCGGCAAGGACGACAGCGCCGAGTGGAAGAATCCGTACGCCGGACGGGGAAAGCCGGAGTCCACCTTCCTCAGCCTCAACCGGTTGCTCGACGCTCTCGACGGCGGCGGCAGCTTGCCCAACAGTGGCGAGGACAACCTGCGAACCATCGCGTTGCTCGACGCAGCCTACGAGTCCGCGCGAGCGGGTAAGCCCGTCACCTTGACGAAAGGCCTTCTGCCATGAAGCTCGCCTTCTCGAAGCCGACCCCGGGGCCGGGGCAGCAGCGGCTGCTCTTCGACAGGTTCCGCGAAGCCGGCTATGCCGGCCTGCAACTCAAGGGCGGCCAGTACGGCTCCTACCTTGACGATCCCGAAGGCTTTCGCGACGAGTGGAGTCGCGACGCGGCCTGCGTGACCGGGTTGATCACTGGCGGAACGCTCGACCCGGACGGTCTGACCAGCCTGCGGTCGACGGTCGCGTTCGCCAGCGCGGTGGGTTCGGAGCGGGTCGTCTTCTGCCATGGCCTCGCGCGTGAGGGAGTCAGCGACGCCGACATCGCCGGCTTCGCCCGGACCTTGTCCGAGGTGGGTCGCGAGGCGGCGGACCAGGGCGTCGCGCTCTCGTTGCACCACCACTACAACCAGCCCGTCATGCACCGACCGGACTTCGACGTGTTCTTCGACGCCGCCGATACCGATGCCGTCCATCTCACCGTCGACACCGCGCACCTGGTGAAGTCCGGCATTACCGATGTCGCCGGCCTGGTCGCCGACTTCGCTTCGGTGGTCGACAACCTTCACGTGAAGGACTTCGCCGACGGGGAGTGGCGGCTTCTCGGCGAAGGCGTGATCGACCTCGACGCGTTGTTCGCGACGCTACGCGACATCGACTACGACGGTTGGCTGTGCGTCGACGAGGAAACCCGTACCGAGATCGCCGGAGCGATGGACGTCTCGATGGAGTACGTCCGTTCGAGGATCGGCGTATGAACAGGCGGCAGCTGCTGGGAAGGGGAGGAATGGCGGTACTCAGCGGCATCGCCATGTCGGGATGTGACCTGCTCTCCACGGATCCCGGCCAGCAGGGGTCACCGCAGGGCGGTGGAAAAGGCGCCAAAGAGTCACCGATGCTGACCAGCATGGTCAAGAGTGGTGACCTTCCGCCGCTGAACGAACGGCTGCCGGAAAACCCGCTGGTGGTGAAGCCGGTCGACGAGGCGGGTGTCTATGGCGGTGAGCTGAGACTTCTCAGTGTTGGCGGACCGGACAACGTCGCGGGGAGCCTCGATCGCACCCTGGGGTACGACCACCTGGTCCGCTGGAAGCCGCGGATGACCACGTGGACCGCTGAGGACGTCATTCCGGACATTGCCGAGACCTACACGGTCAACGACGACGCGACGGAGTACGTCTTCACGCTGCGTTCGGGCATGAAGTGGTCCGATGGGGAGCCGTTCACGGCGGACGACATCGTGTTCTGGTGCGAGGACGTCGCTCTGAACACCGAGATCTCGCCGGCCATGCCGACGTGGCTCGTTGCCGGCGACGAACCCTTCACGGTCGAGAAGCGGGACGACCACACCGTCGTGTTCCGCTTCGCAGGCCCGAACGGCCTGCTGCTCGGCAACCTCGCCACGGCGAACGGACTGGGACCGACGCGCCACCCGGCGCACTATCTGCGTGACTTCCACAAGAAGTACGCCTCGGACGCCGAGGAGAAGACCAAGGACGCCGGCTTCGACAGCTGGGCGGACTTCTTCCTCCAGAAATCGACGCCGTGGGAGAACCCTGAGCTGCCGGTGATCACCGCATGGCAGGTGACGAAGGCGGTCGGCGACGTCACCGACCGGGTGGTCGCCACCCGCAATCCGTACTACTGGAAGGTGGACACCGCCGGGAGGCAGTTGCCCTACATCGACGAGGTGTCGACCCAGCTCGTGGCCGACAACGAGGTCGCCAAGCTGAAGACGCTCGGTGGCGACGTCGATCTGGTCTACTCCACCATCACCATGGACATCCGCGACAAGCCATTGATCGCCCGTGGTCGTGAGGAGGGGAAGTACCAGATCCTTGACCTGACCTACGAGGACTCCAACACGATGGCATTCGCGGTCAACCTCACCCATCGCGATCGGCAGGTGCGCAAGGTCTTCGGCGACATCAACTTCCGGATCGGGCTGTCTCATGCGATGAACCGGCAGGAGATCATCGACACCGTCTTCTTGCGGCAGGGCGAGCTTCATCAGATCGCGCCCCATCCCGATACCGTCTACTACAACGAGAAGCTCGCCACGCAGTACACGGAATACTCCGTCGAGACAGCCAACCGTTACCTCGATCGAGTCCTCCCGGACAAGGACGGTGACGGCGCGCGCCTCGGCCCGGACGGCCAGCCGTTCAGGTTCAACGTCGATGCCATGTCCGACATCAGAGCCAGGGACATCGCCTGCCTGGAGATGATGCGCGAGCACTTCAAGGCCGTCGGCATCGACATGCGGATCAAGTCCGAGACGAGCGCGCTCTTCTGGGAACGCGTGGACGCGAACTTCCACGATGCCTGCGTCTTCGGCTCCGGCGGTGGCCTCGACCCGGTGTACCAGCACGACTTCATGGTGCCCCTCGCGATCACTGCCATCCCGTGGGCCAACTGGTACGACGCCGGCGGGCTCCGCGACGCGATCCCGGAGGACGCGGCCGGGCCGCTCGAGGAGCCTCCCGCCGCGGCGCGCGAGCAGATGTCGCTCTACGAACAGCTCAAGAGCACGGCCAACGGCGACGAACAAACCGACCTGATGAAGCGGATCATCGCGATCGCCCAGGAGCAGTTCTGGTACATCGGGATCAGCCTGCCGAAGGGCAACTACGGTGTAGTCAGCAATCGTCTCCACAACGTGCAGAACCCGATGATCGACGACTGGCCCTGGCAGACGCCGGGTCCGACCAACACCCCGCAGTACTTCATTCGCGAAGGCGAGGCGTCGTAGCGGCGTGGGCACAACCGCTGTGGACACAGGGGTTCTGGTGTTCCGCCATGCGCGGGTGCTGCCGTGCACCGGGGGCGACCCGCTCGACGACGCGACGGTGGTGGTCGAGGACGGCGTGATCCGGGACGTCGCGCAGGGTGTCTCCCGGGTGCGCGCGGACGACACCGTCGACTGCCGTGGTCGCACGCTGATGCCGGGTCTCATCGACGCGCACGTCCACGTGTGTTCGCTGGACGTCGAGGTCGGACGGGAGCAGCGGGAGTATCCGACAAGCCTTCTTGCGTACGAGATCGGGGCGGTGATCCGGCAGACGCTCGACCAGGGCTACACGACGGTCCGCGACGCGGGTGGCGCCGACTGGGGGATGAAAGCCGCGGTTGACAGGGGCGTGATCCCCGGTCCGCGGATGTTCGTGAGCGGACGGCCGCTGTCCCAGACCGGCGGGCACGGGGACAGCCGGACCCGCGCCCAGGACACCGTTGGCTGCCTCTGCGGTGCCCACATCGGGATGGTCGACAACATCGCCGACGGGGTGGACGGCGTGCGCCGGGCGGTGCGGGAACAGTTACGCCGTGGCGCCGACGCGATCAAGGTGATGGCGAGCGGCGGGGTCGCGTCGCCCACGGACAAGCTGGAAAGCCTGCAGTACACGCATGCCGAGTTGGCAGCCGCCGTCGACGAGGCCGCCCAGGCGGGCACCTACGTTCTGGCGCACGCCTATTCCAACGAGGCGATCCGGGTCGCCGTCGAGGCCGGCGTACGCTCGATCGAGCACGGCAACTTCCTCGACGAACCGACCGCCGCGTTGATGGCCGCGCGCGGCACCTTCCTCGTTCCCACCTTTGTGGCGTACGAAAAACTGCACGAGCACGGTCGCGCGCTCGGTTTCGCGCCGGAGAAGCTCGCCAAGCTCGACGATGTGCTCGGCGCGGGACTCGACGGACTGTTGCGGGCCCGCGACGCCGGAGTGCGGATCGCGTCGGGTTCGGATCTGCTCGGTCCGCTGGCGGTGCACAAGACGCGGGAACTCGCGATCAAGGCGTCGGTGTTGGGTGCTTCCGAGACGTTGATCGCGACGACGCGTACGAATGCCGAACTGCTGGGCATCGCCGCCGAGGTGGGCACCATCGAGCCGGGCAAGCGCGCCGATCTGCTGGTCGTCGACGGCGATCCGCTCGCCGACATCGTCGTGCTACAGGATCTCGACAAGCTGTCCGCGATCGTCAAGGCCGGCGCGTTCCACAAACGCGCGCTCTGACACGTCAATGTCGAAGCGAGTCGGCATCGGCTGACTCAGCCGGCCGGGTCCGTCCGGCCGATCAGGGAAGCACTGTTCCTGAACGGCCTTCAGGCTCGCTCTTCGTACATTCCGATCAGCAGTCCGTATCGCGCGGCGGGCTCGTCTGCGGTGTCGATGTCGGTGGCGAGTTCGTACAACGCGTCGCGCAATTTCTCCGCGGTGGCGGGCGTCCCGGACGTGTCGCAGCACCAGGAGAGGTTCACCTTGGGCGGCAATGAGTTCCTGCCCGAAACCCTCGAGCATCGCGGCGGTCGGTGCCGGTGCCTTGGTGGCGATGTCCAGCCGGGCGGCGGCTCGACGGTAGTACTGTTCGGTGCCGCCGCGCACCTGGCGAGTCTCGGACACCTCGACCATGCCGGCATCGCGTAGGACCTTGAGGTGGTGGGAGATGCTGCCCTTGGCGATGCCCAACCGGGACGCCAACTGTCTGATGGTCGCGGGTTCACCGAGGAGGAACAGCAGGCGTTGCCGTAGCGGATGGCCCATCGCTTTGAACTGTGCGGGCGAGGAGATGTAATCGACCCGGTTCTGATCGACCCACCCATCGCGGGGAACTCGATCACCGCGGCCCTCCAACTGGTCGCCAAGGCCGACGCGCTGATCATCGACGTGCGCACCGGACGCGGTGGACGCGGTGGAGACCCGTACACCGTGGCTCTGATCTGCAGCTACCTCTTCGACGGTCCCCCCACGCATCTGTTGGACATGCACAACCGACAAGATACGCACCTGCAACAGTTCTGGACGCTCCCCTACGTGCCAGGACCACGATTCGGCGGTACAAAGCCGATCCGGGTACTCACCAGTGCGGGCACATTCTCGGGCGGCGAGGAGCTGCCAACAACCTGCAGTTCCCTGGCCGGGCCATGATCGTCGGTGAACGGACCGGCGGCGGCGCCCATCCCCGTGTCGGGCTCCGCGTACATCCGCACCTCGAACTTGCCGTCCCCGTGGCGCGCCCGACGAACCCGGGCACCAACGACAACTGGGAGGGCGTGGGCATCATCCCCGACATCGAAGTCCCTGCCGAGGGTGCCTTGGACGCTGCGCTTCAATCACTCCAAACCCAGACCGCCACGGCTTGCAAGCCCCGATCCACGGATCGAGGCTGATATGTAGGGGCCTTCTGTCAAGGGAGCACGCCGAATCTTGGGTTCTGACTTGGGAGTCGAACCCGGTGAGAGAGATTCCCGTCCCCCCCGATAGCTGCTGGCTGGACGGGCCGCT
>JBOHED010000130.1:0-3924 GCA_050700915.1 Actinopolymorphaceae bacterium
GACGGCACCGCCTGATCGGCCAAGCGGTTTCGTCCGTTGGATCGCGGCGAATCTTGGTACGGCGATTCCGCTGTCGATGGCGCCCATCACCTTTGGGCTGGCGACTCTGTCGCAAGGGGACCTCGACGGCGGTGCCCTGATGGTGACGGCGATGACCGTCACTCAGGTGGTCGGTGCGGTACCCATCGCCGCAGCGGGCCGGCGGTTCTCGATGACCGCGTACGCCCGAGTGCTCACCGCGTTCCGCACGCTCGCGTTCGTCGGGCTCGTGCTCGCGGTCGCGGGCGGAGCGCCGCTTCCCGTCCTGGTGGTCGCCGCAAGTCTCGCGGGACTGGTCAATGGCGCGATCTTCGGCGTGCTGCGGGCGATCTTGAACGACATGGTGGCCTCGAACAAACTGCCGCGCGCGCTGGGGGTCGCCGCCACCGCCAACGAACTCGTCTTCGTGACCGGACCGATTCTCGCCTCGACGATCGGCGGCGCGTCGGTCATCGCAGCGGTCGGCATCATGGCGATCACCAGCGCACTGCCCCTCGTGGCACTCCCTCGCCTCGCGCATCGCATACCACCGCCGTCGACCCGCGTTCGACCGGAGGCGGTACGTCTGGGCACGGCTGTCTGGTTGCTCGCGGCCGGCAGCGCGTCCGCCTGCGTGGCCTCGATCGAGGTCGGCGCCGTGGCACTGGCGCTGCGCCATGAGCTCGCGCCCAGTGCGGCGTTCCTCTTCACCGTTCCGCTGTGTGTCGGATCCGTGCTCGGCGGAGTCTGGGTGAGCGTCCACAACCGTCGCCTGCGGCAGCGGACCGTCGTCGTGATGATGCTGCTGACCGTTGTCGGAATGACCGCGGTCGCCTGGGACGCGTGGATCGGCTCGGTGATCGCCGGTGTCGTCCTCATCGGCCTGTTCCTTGCCCCGCTCGGCACGTCGTTCTCGTTGTTCATCGACGACGTCCTCCCGCCGGACCGGCGCGCCGAAGGCTTCGCTCTGTTGCGTACGTCGAAGGCCGTCGGGCTCATCACCGCGTCATCGATGATCGCGTTCGGCTCGCTGGCGGCGTCGTTCCTCGTCTCCGCGGCGCTCGCCGTCGTGTCGGCGATCGTTATCATCGCCGTGCATGGACGGGGCTTCGGGCCGAAACCGCTGGCGAACACAGGAGGGTGACGGTGACTGGCCCGCGTAGTGGCGAACCGATGCAGCACTGGTCGCCCCATCGGAGGCGCCTTCTGAGCCTTTCCGCACTCGGCGCGGCCGCGGTGCCGCTCGGCTGCGGACCCGGTTCGGGCGAGGCCGAAGGGCAGTGGCGGTTCGGCGTGATCGCCGACTGCCAGTACGCCGACATCGGCACGGAAGGTACCCGTCGCTACCGTGAGTCGGTGGACAAGCTCCGCGAGGCGGTGACGGCGTTCAACGATGCCGATCTGGACATTGCCCTTCACCTGGGTGATCTTGTCGATCGGTACGCCGAGAGCTTCGCGGATGTCGTGCCGATACTCGACAAGCTGCGGGTGTCGACGTACCACGTTCTCGGCAACCACGACTTCCAGCTGCCGCTGGGGAAGCTGCTGGAGACCCTGCGAATGCCGGCGCCGTACCACCACTTCGGTCGCCGCGGCTGGCGTTTCGTCGTCGTCGACACCAACGACATCAGCCTCTACGCCAACCCCGAGGGCTCCGAGAAGTACGAGCGGGCCCGCGAGATGCTCGGCCGGCTCACCGCCGCGGGCGCGGCCAACGCGCAGGCCTGGAACGGCGCGGTCGGGGATGAACAGTTCGCCTGGCTGCGCCGCGTACTCGACGGCGCCCGCCGCCGCGGCGAGAAGGTGCTGCTGACCGCTCACCACCCGATCTACCCGAAGAACCTCCACAACGCCTGGAACGACGACGAACTGGTCGACCTGGTCACCTCCAACGACAACGTGGTCGCCTGGTTCAACGGACACAACCACCACGGCAACTATGGCTTCACCGGCGGCACGCACTTCGTGACCTTCCACGGGATGGTCGAGCTCGACTCCAACGCGTACGCGACCGTGCGGGCCCTCGGCGACCGCTTCGAGATCGACGGCTACGGCCGTGAGCCCGATCGCGTTATTCCGTTCGGAAGCCCGGCCCGCGATGGATGAGGCGAGGTGCCACGGTTCAGCCGGCGACGAGGTGCTCTCCGATCGAGCTGACCGGCCGGTCGTTCGCGTCGGATCGACAGTGCGGCACCCGGTCCAGCCCTGGACCCCGGCCGTGCACGCGCTCCTGGACTACCTGGAGGCCGCCGGATTTCCGTACTCGCCCCGGGTGGTCGGTACCGATGCCGGCTCGGATGTCCTGACCTATATCGACGGAGCCTCGGGCGCCGAGGGGTGGTCGAGCGTCGCCGAGGAGTCGGGACTGACCGCGGCGGCCAGGATGTTGCGTACGTACCACGACACCGTTGCTGCTTGGCGACCTGAGCGGGCGCCGGTGTGGTTCAACGGAACGGCCGGAACGGGCGGGCCAGGAGAGGTAGTCTGCCACGGCGACTTCGCGCCGTGGAACATCATCTGGCACGGCACCAAGCCGGTCGGGCTCGTGGACTGGGAGTACGCCAGTCTCGGCCCACCGCGACGAGACGTCGCCTACGCGCTGGACTGCATGGCACCGTTCCGGACCGACGCCGACTGCGTCACGCTGCTCCGCTATCCCGAGCCACCCGACCGGAGCCGCCGGATCGCGCTGTTCGCCGAGGCCTACGGCCTGACCTCCACGGACTGGCTCGTCGACGCCGTGATCGCCAACCAGATCGGTGCCATCGAAACCGTCCGCGGTCTTGCCGCAGAGGGCCACGAGCGGCAGATCGCGATGGTCGCGGACGGCTACCCCGAGCGGCTGGAGCAGCACGTCGACTGGATCGACCGGCACCGAGGCCTCTTCTGAGGCGGGCAGATACTGGGGACATGCCTGAGCCTGGATCACCGCACGTGGAGGACGTGCCGCTGGACGGCGGACGGATGACGGGCGGCATTGTGCGGCGCGGGGACACCGTTCGCCGGCCGATGGGTTCGTGGTCTCCAGCGGTCCACGAGTTCCTGCGGCATCTGGAATCGGTCGGGTTCGCCGGTGCACCACGGGTGCTCGGAGTCGAGGGCGGATGGGAGATGCTCGACTATCTCGACGGTGAGGTGGCGGTGGATCCGGACTGGCAGCCCGGCCGAGGACACCGGCTGCCGTCGTACGCCCGCTCCGACGCCGCTCTGGTTGGTGCGGGTGAGCTGCTGCGGGACCTGCATGCGAAGGCGGCTTCGTTCGTACCGACGGTCGTCGACTACCGGCTCCACCCGCATCCGCCCACCGAGGGGCAGATCGTGTCGCACGGCGATCTCGGGCCGTGGAACACCGTGTACCGCGCCGGAGTCCCGGTCGCGTTCATCGACTGGGACGGCGCTCAACCGGTCGATCCGGTGGTCGAACTCGCCGCGGCGGCGTGGACGTTCGTACCGCTCCAGCCGGTCGGCTGGTTGCGGGAAGGGGGCTTCGACCCTGTTCCCTCTCTGCCGGCGCGGCTGCGACTGTTCGTGGACGCGTACGGTCTGCCCGATCGGCGAGCGATCCTGCCGGCGCTGACCCGCTGCCGGCTGCTCGGTGCCGAGGGGATCAAGTACTTTCCGGTGAGTACGACTGGCGCGGCGGCTGCCCTGGAACGCATAGCCCGGGACCTGCGCTGGCTCGACGGAATCGCCACCGACCTCGACGCCGCGCTGTGAGCTGACGTCAGCCGTAGCGCCGGCTGCCGGAAGCTCAAGGGTGCCCAGGTGCTCTTTTGGGAGCGTCGTGTAGCTCGGCGAGCTGCTGGTCGTACCAGGAGATCCACTCGGAGGACCGCGTTTCCTCGTCCAGGCCATCCAGCCCGGTCGTGATCGCGTCGATCGCCTTCCGCCGGTACGCGACACGTC
>JBOHED010000131.1:0-2445 GCA_050700915.1 Actinopolymorphaceae bacterium
GTGGGTTCACGTTCGGGTCGCGAGCGGTTCGATGTGGCATCGACCGAGCGGACACTCAGGATCCAGGTCATGGATGGCTTCGACGCACATCCTGACACGCATACAGTTCATGGGCGCTGAGGTATCAGCATGTCGCGTACCGACCGCTATCCCTGCGCGGCGACGAGGAACATCGGCACCGCGACAAAGATCCGGTTCGCGCGGGCGCGCTCGGCCTGCTCTGCCAGCCAGCTCTCCTCGTCGGTGATCCGATGCAGCAGGGCAAGCGCGTTTTCGTCGGTGAAGACGATGGCGTGCATCTCGACGACAGGATCGGTGAATCCGGCGTCGAGCAGCAGGCCACGGTACCTCCGGGCGATGCGCGGCGACGGGAACGAGTCCGCCTTTGCGTGGACCAGGCGGCGGGTGGTCTCCGGGTCGTCCGAGTCGATGGCGATCGTGTCCCAGTCCGAACCGAGCAGCACGGCGCGGCCGCCCGGCGCGAGCACACGGCGGGCCTCGGCGACGGCCCCGGCCGGGTCGTCGAGCATGTGCAACACCTTGTCCGCGCGGTAGCCGGCAACCGATCCGGTCTCGAGCGGCAGGTCACACGTGTCGCCGACGTGGAACTCGCCGGCCGGCCAGCGCCTCCGAGCCGCGGCGATCATGTCGGGCTCGAGGTCGATGCCAACCGCGCGGGCCCCGCGTTCGGCCAGCTCGGCGACCGCGCGACCCCCACCACAGCCGGCGTCGACCACGGTTCGGTCGGTGACTCCGCCGAGCAACTCGTAGGAACGTGTACGCAGCGCGAAGGCGGCGGGCTGCGCGTCGCCGGCATCGAGGACTTCAAGCAGACTGGACATGCTTGCCATCGTCGGACTTAATGTCGACATGAAGTCAAGCCCGATGACGATCGGACAGGTGGCCGAACACTTCGGCCTGCCGACTCACGTACTGCGGCACTGGGAGTCGGTAGGCCTGCTCTCCCCCGCCCGCGTCGAAGGCGGCCGACGTCGCTACACCCGTGACGACCTGGTCCGGGTGACGTCGATCGTGTTCATGAAGCAGGCCGGCTTGCCGCTGCCGGACATCCGGGAGTTCCTCAGGTCGATCCACACCACCGCACGCAAGGACGTGCTACGTCGCAACCACCGCGCATTGCAGGCCAGGATGGCGGCGCTGCGGTCGGCACTCGATCTCCTCGAGGCCGGGCTGAACTGCTCGCACGAGGACATCGCGACCTGTCCGAACTACCAGGCCCACCTCGCGGAGGTGGTAGACGTTCAGGACGCGGCCAACGGCGCTGCGTAAGGTCTGGTCCGTGAGTCCCGACGAGATGGTCCTTTTGGCGGACGACGCTGGCAGAGACACTGGCGAATCCGTCCGGGTCGGCGCGCGCGAAGGTGAGGGAGAGCCCACTTCATGCAGGTTCACGATCGGTCTGCACTTCTCCGCCGCGAGGCCGACGAGATGTTGTACGCGCGGGGACTGCTGGCGCTGGCTGAAGGGATCGGCGAGACCTTCGTCGGTGGAAGCTACTTCTACGACATGATGACCTGGCGCGACCTCGACCTCTACGTCAAGGCGCCGAACGTCAGCATCGACGACTTCTTCGCGTTCGGTGCGGACGTCACGCAACGGTTCGGCGCCTCGAAGGCATTCTTTACCGACAACCGTACGCACGAACCACCTGGACTCTACTGGGGAATTCGTCTCGGTGACCTGAGGCAAGGTGCGTGGAAGTTCGACATCTGGGCAGTCGGCGGCGCCCAATTCGAGAACGCCGTCGCCCAGGCGCATACATTCGTCCGGCGTCTCACGCCCGAAATCCGCGAGGTGATTCTCCGGATCAAGGAAGCGTACTGGAATGATCCGCGTTATCGAGACACCATAACCAGCGCGGGTATCTATGAGGCCGTCCTCGACCACGGCATCCGGTCCGTGGCCGAGTACGAGGAGTACTTCTCGGCCAGGTAGCCCGGGAGTTTGCCGTCACAGATCGCCGATGCTACGGTCATGCTGAGAGGACGGTCGGAGCCGACTTCCTCGGCCCGAAGATCAGCAGGAGTCAGATGATGAACAGGACAGTCGCGGCCGCGATGGCCCACTCCACCTGTGCTCTGACAACATCCTCCTGTTGTTGCGCCTGACGTAATCTTTCCACGTCCTGTTGCCCCGGTCCCGGGTGTGAAAATTCGACCCGGGCGACGGTCTGCGCACTCAATCTCTTCTGTGGCTCCGCGAAGGATCTGTCATGTCCGAAACCATTGGTCAATCGCTCCTGTCCATCGCCGGATTTCGCGTTCTCATGTGCCAACGCGACGGCGAGCTCATCCGGGACGAGCGCGCCGCCATCGATCTCATCGGTGACGCATTTGGCGTTCACGCCGAGGTGGTCGTCATTCCCGCCGAACGACTGGGCGAGGAATTCTTCCAGCTTCGCACCCGAATCGCTGGTGACATCAC
>JBOHED010000132.1:0-2545 GCA_050700915.1 Actinopolymorphaceae bacterium
AGCCGGGGAACGAGAAGTGCGCGTTGCCGGGCAACCGGCCCACCTCGCCTGCGGGGTGGCGCCCGTCGCCGGGCAGCGGCTCGCCGTTGAGTTCGGCGTCGGGTACCTGGGCGAGGACCTGGCGGACTAGCTCGCCCCGCAGGTCGGCGAGCATCGGCCCGAGTTCGGAGCGCCGGGACGCCGCGAGCTCCACGGCCGTGGCGAAACCGGCGATCGCCGGGACGTCCAGGGTGCCGGAGCGGACGTCGCGCTCCTGTCCCCCTCCGTGCAGGAGTGGCATGAGGTCGATCTCCCGGCGTACGACGAGCGCGCCGACCCCAATCGGACCACCCACCTTGTGCCCGGTCAGCGTCATGGCGTCGACACCCGCGGCGGCGAAGTCGACGGGCAGCTGTCCGACGGCCTGGACCGCGTCGGTGTGGAACGGGATCCCATGCTGGTGGGCGACCGCGGCGAGCCTGCTCACCGGCTGGACGGTGCCGACCTCGTTGTTGACCCACATGACGGTCATGAACGCTATGGACGTGGGGTCGCGCTCCAGGCACTCACGGGCGGCGTCGACCTGCACCCGGCCGGCTTTGTCGACCGGGAGCCACTCGACCTCCGCGCCGGCGTGGGCGGTCAACCACTGGACGGCGTCGAGCACGGCATGGTGCTCGACGGCACTCGCGAGGATCCGACGCCGACGCGGGTCGGCGGCCCGCCGGGACCAGTAGAGCCCCTTGACCGCGAGGTTGTCGGCCTCGGTGCCGCCTCCGGTGAAGACGATCTCCGACGGTCGCGCGCCCAGCGCCCGCGCGATCGTCTCGCGGGACTCCTCGACGACCCGGCGGGCGGCCCGCCCGGACGCGTGCAGGGACGACGCGTTGCCCAGCCGCGGAAGCTGGGCAGCCATCGCCGCGACGGCCTCGGGCAACATCGGCGTCGTCGCGGCGTGGTCGAGGTAGACATGGGGAGGAGGGGTGTCCATCGCCCCTCCAGAGTAATAACCGCCTCGGACGCCGCCCAAGGAGCCTCGCCGGGCCGAGGAACAGCAGGGCGGGGTCAAGGCTGAGCCGGTCATGCGGGCCAGGTCTCCCGGCGCCAGGCGGCGTCCCAGAACATCCACTCGAACGTCACCGCCCGGGCGAAGGCCGCGTGCATCCGGTGCCGGGTCGAATCGGCGGCGCCCGCCGCCACCCGGTCGGCGATCGCCCGCGCTGTCGAGGTCGCGGCCGCGAACGACTCATCGGCGTACATCCCGATCCAGTCGGCGTACGGATGACCGTCGAGTGCACCAGCCCGCGCCAGCAGGCGGGTGCCGACGTCGGAGTAGATCCAGAAGCACGGCAACAGCGCCGCGACCAACTCCGGGAACCCCTGGGTGTACGCGACGCCCAGGAGGTACGACGTGTAGCCGACACAGGTCGGGCTCGCCGGGTGCCGTTCGATGTCGGCGACGTGCCGGCTGTGGAGGTCGCGCTCGACGACTATCGTGTCCCGGGCCGAGCCGGCGAAGAACGCCAGGTCGTCGAGTGTCTCCGCCTTCGCCGCCGCCGCGGCGAGTGCGCGGGCGTAGTCCTCCAGATAGTGCGCGTCCTGGGCGAGGTAGTAGACGAACCTGTCGCGGTCGAGCGAGCCGTCCCCCAGCCCGCGGACGAACGGCAGCGCATCGATCGCCTCGCGGGTCGGGGCACTGGCGCTCCACGCTGCCGCACTGAACGTCGTACCGGACACCGGGTCGGGAGAGGCCTCAGGAGGGTTGGTCACGGCGCCCCCACCAGTGGTGGAAGTGGTGCACAGGTCCATTGCCGGTGCCCACCGCGAGCGTCTCGGCCGCGCCGATCGCCCCCGTGACGTAGGCCTTGGCGTCGCCGACCGCCTCCGGCCAGCCTGGGCGCTGGGGACGCAGCGCGGCGATCGCCGACGACAGCGTGCAGCCGGTGCCGTGCGTGTGCCTGGTCCTGATCCGTGGGGCGGTGAACAGCCTGGTGTGTTCGGCATCGACGTAGACATCGGTGGACTCGTCGGAGTCGAGCCGGTGACCGCCCTTGAGCAGGACCCTCGGTGCGCCCATGCGCCGCAGGTCGCGCGCCTGCTCCTCGGCCTCGTCCACGGTCCGCGCGGGCGGGCGGGCCAGCAGTGCCGCCGCCTCGGGAAGGTTGGGCGTCACCAGGTCCACCAACGGCAGCAGCCGGTCGCGCAGGTCGGCCACAGCGTCGGCCTCGAGCAGTTGGTCACCACTCGCCGCCACCATCACCGGGTCGAGGACGATGGTGGGCGGGCGATGCCGGACCAGTGCGTCCGCGACGGTACGGATCACCTCGGCGTTGGCCAGCATGCCGATCTTCACAGCATCGACAGAGATGTCGGCGAACAGCGTGTCGAGCTGCTCGACGATGAACGCCGGTGGCAGGACGTGGATCCCGGTCACGCCATGGGTGTTCTGCGCGGTGAGTGCGACCAGGATCGCCGTGCCGTAGGCGCCGAGCGCCGAGAACGTCTTGAGGTCGGCCTGGATCCCCGCGCCCCCTGAGGGATCGCTGGTCGCGATCGTCAACGCGAC
>JBOHED010000133.1:0-13386 GCA_050700915.1 Actinopolymorphaceae bacterium
GCACGGTGCCCATCTCTCCTGCCACCGGTATCTGTCCCCGTCACCCCGGTGCCATGCCCCCCGTCACCGTGCCGTCACCTCATGCCACCGGTATCTGTCCCCGTCACCCCGGTGCCATGCCCCCCCCGGCACGGGTGCCGTTCCTGTCCCCCGTCACCGGTGCCCCTTTCCCCGTTCCCAGTTCCGACCTCGGCCCGGATGTCCCTCTCGGGATCAATGCCCGGAAGCTCCGCACGCACGGCACGTCTTCCGCGTCGACGGCTGTCCCTTGTCGCTCACGTGCCAGCCGACCACGGATGCGCTACCGCCCTTCAGGGGCGACAGACCCGTCATCGTGGGCCTTTCGCCAGACGCGCCGCCGCCACCGCGGTCTGGCCGAAGCTGATACCGCCGTCGTTCGTCGGGATCCGCTCGTTGAGAAAGACCTCGAAACCCTCGGCCTGCAATGCGCCGACCACCACCGACGCCAAGAGTCCACCCGCGAAGCACTCCCCCGACAGGCAGACCATCCGCAACCCGGACTCGCGCCGGGCGTCGAGGCACAGTTCCTTCGTCACGGTGGCGAGCGTCGCGTGGAAGCCGGCAGCCATCGTGCTCGTCGGAGCACCGTCGGCGACGCCGGTGAGTACGGCGGCAAGGGTCGGCATCGGGTCGTAGACCCGAAGTCCCGCCGTGGACACGATCCGCCAGGGCAGTTCGGCCGCTCCGCCCCTGGCCGACCGGCCCCGTGCGGCGGCATCGAGCACGGCAGCGGGTTCCGCGTCGTAGGTCGCGTCGTCGCGTAGCCCGAGCAGGCTCGCCACAGCGGCGACCAGCTGGGCAGCGCTGGAACCCTGCGGGCTGGTGCCCTCCGCGTCCAGCATCCTGCGTACGGTGTCGACCTCGCGGACGGACAGCCGGTTCGTGAACGTCTGGACCAGGTCCGGGGAGACTCCCGCTCCGCCGAGCCGCTCGCCGGCGAGGAGGTAGCCCAGCGCCGCCCGAGCCGGACGCCGCACCGCTGCCTCCCCTCCGGGCAACGGTGCGGCGCCGAACCTTCCCACCCGCCGGTAGCCCGCCAGGTCCGCTACCAGAACCTCGCCGCCCCAGAACGTCCCGTCGTCGCCGAGGCCGAGTCCGTCGTACGCGACGCCGATGAACGGCCCGTCCAACTCGTGCTCGGCCGCACACGAGGCGACGTGCGCGTGGTGGTGCTGGACCGCGATCCGACGATCCGCGGGCCACCGCGCCGCGTACTGGGTCGAAAGGTAGCCAGTGTGCAGGTCATGAGCGACGTACGACCGCGCCGCCGCACCGGTGTCGGGTAGTCCGAGCTGGGCGAGTCCGTTCTCGAAGGCTTCCATCGTCGCCGCATGGGAAAGGTCGCTTCGCCTGCCGCCGATCGTCACGTGGTCGTCGACCGCGACGGCGAACGTGTGCTCGCGCTGGGCGCCGACCCCCAGGAGCGGCGCCCGGACGCTGTGTTGCAGCTCGAAGCGCCCCGGGACGTGGCCACGCCCACGACGAATGACGACGGGCCGGCCGGCCAGCACGCCGGTGACGGTCTCCTCGAGCGGCACCCCGAGCGGCCGGTCGTCGCTCAGGAACCCGTCGACGTACGCATCCAGCCGTGCAAGCGCGTCGGCGTCGTCGACCGGCCAGGGTTCGTCCGTCCGGTTGCCGCTCGTGACCACCAACGGCCGGTCGACGTCGTGCACCAGGAGATGCTGCAACGGCGAGTACGGAAGCACCAGGCCGAGCCGGTCCGTGCCCGGGTGCGCATTCGCCGCGAGCGGGACCTGCCCGGATCGCGCTGTGACCAGGACGATCGGGCGACCGCTCGAGACCAGCAGCCACTCCTCCGCGGAACTCAACCGGGCAAGGGATCGGGCACCCGCAAGGTCGCAGGCAAGCACCGCGAGCGGCCTCGTCCAGCTGCCCTTGGCCGCACGCAGCCGGGCCACCGCGCGAGGTGCCGTCGCCGCAGCGACGAGTTGGTAGCCGCCGGGTCCCTTGACCGCCACGACTCCGCCGGCACCGATCACCTCGACCGTCGCCGCCACCGCGTCCTGGCCGTGGCGTTCGTCACCGTTGTCGGCTCCCACCCGCCACGTCAGTCGTGGTCCACAGCTGGGACAGGCGAGCAGGCCCGCCTGGAAGCGCCGGCCCACCGGGTCGTCGTACTCCGCCCGGCAGCCTTCACACATCCGGGCTTCACACATCTGGGCAGCACGCATCTCGGCACCCGCGGCGGTGGCAGGCGCGGGTGTGCACCTCGCGCAGGTGAGGAACGGATAGCGGTACCGTCGGTCGCGCTCGTCGAACATCTCCCGTACGCAGTCTGCACAGGCGGGCCGTACCGGGTCCGTCTCCCACGGTCCACCGGGTTGGCCGTCCCCGGGCTGTGCCTCCCCGGGCCCGCTACGCGGTAGTGGACTGGTGCCGGCCTGCGGGGTCACCTCACCGCGCGGACCCGGGACGGCGAACAGCACCGGACTCGCGACGCTCCGGAACCCTGTGCCGGGCAGAGGACCGTCGCCGTTCAGCTCCGCGACCGCGATGGTCGACACTCGCGCCGGCGCCGGTGCGTCGGTCGACAGGCGTCGATGCAGGTCGGTGAGAGCGTCCTCAGTGCCGGTCGCGTCGATCAGCACCTGGTCCCCGACCGTGCGGACCGTACCGTCGATGCCGAGTTCCCCCGCCAGCCGGCACGCGAACGGGCGGAATCCCACGCCGTGCACCATCCCGCGCACCTCCAGGCGGGCATGCCGGCGCGTCTGGGTGGCCTGGGAGCTCGGCTCGGGTTCCTCGGCAGCGGGCTCACCTCGGTGCCGCGGTGGCGGATGCATGAGGAAGCCGCTCATCGAGACGCCACCTCACGTGCACCAACCGTGTCGCGGACGAGGACGACCGGCCCGGCCGCCTGGGTGAGTACCTCGTACCCGACCGCGCCCAACCGACCGAGCCGCCACCCCGCGGTCCAACCGCGTCCGGGACCCAGCACCAGCAGGCTCGCCGTCAACGACTCCTTGACGAGAAGCTCGGCGGGATCGCCGTCGACGATCTCGGCCGTCATCGTGACCGACGGGAACGCCGCGCGATAGGGCGTGAGCGCGTCCACGATCGCCATCCATCGCTCGGCGGTTGCCGCTCCGGGTGCGTGACAGTGCAGGAACCGGAGGGGAACGCCACGCACCAGAGCCTCGGCGAACGCGAAGCCGAGGGTCGCGGGCGCCGGTCCGTCGGTGTCGAACGCGTCGACACCGACGACGATCGGCGCACCCGGTGCTGCGTACCCGCCCTCGCGCGGAGGGACGGTGACCACCGGGCTCGCCGGCTCGCGGGAGCATCCGGCCGCCACCGAACCGAGGACCGCCTGGGCAACCCTGGACTGCCCACAGCGTCCGACGACGACCAGTGAGGCGTCCGCAGCGATGTCGTTCAGGACCGCCACCGTCGCACCGCTCCGCGCGAACATCGCCACCGCCAGTTCGGGATAGTCGACCGCGAGCCGGGACGCGACGACCTCGAGGCAGCGGACGGCCCGATGGGCAGCCGCGCCCACGTCGCCTCCGTCGGTCGCGGTCCTGTCCCGACCCGCCGATCCCGGTAGGAACGCATGGACCAGCCACAACGGGACACCACGGAGGAGGGCCTCCTTCGCCGCCCATCGCACCGGCGCATCCAGCGTGGGCGCACGTGACGCCCCGCCCGAAACGCCCACGACGATCGGCGTCCGGGTTCGTTCTACGATCATCGACCAGGCCTCCCTGTCGACGCAGCCTGTGCGGTCGTACGCCGGGGTGTCCGGGCGATGTCGCGGCGTGGGTAGCCGAGGCGCAGCACCAGCTGCGGGTGGTCGACGCCCATCGGCGTGCCGCGCACCCGCGCCCGTTCGCACAGCGGTTCCGCTGCAGCCTCGAGAAAGACCCCGACGACGCCATGCAGCAGGGCGGTCAGGAGCACGCGTTCGAGTGCCATGCCGGTGCGTACCCAGTCCTTGCGCGAATTGCCCGGAGTGGTCAGGACGGCCAACGTGAGCGGGTGTTCGCTCCCCAGATCGGCCGCCAGGTCGGCCGCCCGATAAGCCGGAGGAGTACCGGGCTGCGCGGGGATCACCTGGTCACCACCGGACTCGCCGTCCCCACCGGACTCGCCGTCCCCACCGGACTCGCCGTCACCACCGGACTCGCCGTCACCACCCGCCTCGCCGTCCTCGCCCCCTTCGGCGAAGAGCTTCCGTACCCGCTCGCGCTCGGTCGAGGTGAGGACCCGGAAGTAGCCGCCTTCCGCCTCTGCCGCGTCCTCGAGCCGGGTGATCAGCGAGAACGGCAGCCTCCAGTCGCGGTACGGTCCGGGATCCACCGGGCGTTCCTGGATCGCGTCCCACAGCGTGAGGTCCTCCGGAGCGGGCGGACGTCGTACGCCGATGTGCACGACAGCGGCAAGGCCGGCTGCCGCGGGCGTCGGCTGGACCTGGACCCACGCCTCGTGGCCCGCCGCCCGGATGGCCAGCGCCGCGTCGTACGTCGCGGCCCCGCACGAGATCGCCCGGAGCCGCCCACTGGGATCGTCGCCGTGCGCGGGTTCTTCGCGCGCCCACACCTCGAGGCGGTCGTCGACGAAGGTGAACCGCCACGGCTGGGGCGACTGGAGGGTGGGCGTACTGGTGGCGGCGTCCGTCGCCAGTTGTTCTTCCTGAGCGGTAAGGACATGGCGCCGAGGCATGTCTAGTAGCGTCCACGGCGGGCACGTCGCGTCCCCAGAGTCGCGAGGCTCTTGCAACCGGGGCGAAAGGCCCTCCCCGTTCGGGTGCGACAGCGCCCGACAAGAGGTACCTTCCGCCACTGGTCAGGCCCAGTGGCCACGGCTCTGTGGTGTCAGGCTTCGTACGCCGGTGACAACGTGGTGTTGTGGGCCACCGCCCGGATCGCCGCCTCCAACTCCTCCGCATCCCGTCCCTCGAGCTCAGACTCCAACAGGGGAAGCACAATCTCGTCCTCGACCATGAAGTGCAAGCGGGCGACGGCGTAGAGACCGTAGAGGATCCGTCGCAGGTTGGTCCACGTGCCGTTGTTGTCGCCGAGAGGCAATGCGCGGCGGGCCTCGTCGAGCTCGGCGGTCATCTGCGCCAGGGTGACATGCTCGGCCCTGAGGACGTCGACCGGCGTCGAGGCCTCGGCGGCAACCTCCAACGCCGGGTAGAGGATCTCGTCCTCGACGGCGGTGAAAGGCAACAGCTCATGGGTGAGAAAACCGACTGCGCAGGTGAGCCGGTCCCAGAGCTCCAGGACGGACCCGCTCTCCATCTCGTCGGCCGTATGGCGCAAGCCGTCCAGAGAGGCAGCGAACTCCGCATGCTTGCGGCGTAGCTCCGTCAGCTGCACCATGGTTCCTCCTTCGGCCACCGGGCTTCGATCACTCTCAGGATCCGCTGTCACCCCACGTACTCAACGTGGCCGATGGTCCCGGTACGCCGGACGATGGTCCTCCCTCAGGTGCCGATGGTCCCCCGCCGAGGCCGGATTGCCGTGGTTCGCCGGAAACTTCCTCCTCGGACCGCCTCCTCGGCTCTCCCTACGCTCGGTGACCGTGGTTGTTTGCGTGACCGTGGCTGTGGCTGTTGACGAGAAGACGTTCGGTGCGGACGACCGCGACGGGCGACGTGGCGTGATGCAGGACACCCTGGCTCACCGAACCGAGCAGGAACCCGGGGTGGGCGTGGTCGCCACGGGCACCCACCACGACCAGGCTCGCCTGCAGCCCTTCCTCGAGCAGCCCGTCGACGGCGTGGGACTGCCGGATGACCCGCTCGACCGGAACGTCGGGGTACTTGTCCTGCCAGCTGGCCACGGCGTCCAGCATCGCGGTGGTGGCGCGGTCGCGGCTGTCTCCCCCCGGCGCACGCAGGCGACCAGGTGGGGGTCGGCGGCACCACACCGGCCGCAGGGGCAGTCCGTACCGGCTGGCATGGTCGAAGGCGAACTCGAGCACACGGTCGGTCTCCTCGCCGCCGTCGATCCCCACCACCACGTGCCCCTCGGGATAGCCGGCGCGGCCGCGGACGACGATCACCGGACAGTACGCCGCCGCGGCGAGCGCCGAGCTGACCGAACCGAGGACGGCACCCGTCAGCCGCCCCAGGCCACGGGTCCCCACGACCATCAGGTCGGCGCGGGCGGACTCCGCGAGCAGGGCAGGGACACGTTCGCCTTCGACGGTGGCGCCGCTGACGCGGAGGTCACCGGTGCGTCCGGTGGCGCTCACCAGCGCGTCGGCCAGGATCTCACCCGCGGCGGCCGTCCGCGCATACGGCGCGTAGGACCCTGGAGGGTCCCACCCGTCCACCAGCGCCGGCCGGCCGTAGACGTGGACGAGGCGCAGCGGCACCTGCCTGGTCCGTGACTCCGCCAGCCCCCAGCGAATCGCGGCCGCGGTCGCGGGTCCGCCGTCGACGCCCACCGTCACCGGCAGCTGCTGGCCCCCCATAGCGTTTCCCCCCGTCCGGACCGCGTCGGCCCGAATGCCTGTGAACCGTACGAACGCAGGCGTGCGGGTTGACAGGGCCGAAGGTTGCCCCGACGCGGGCCGGACGGCCCGGCACGCCGGAGGGAATGGGGATCGCGCGGCGTGGCGCCCGGTTGGTCTGGGCAC
The DNA here is from genome assembly GCA_050700915.1 of Actinopolymorphaceae bacterium. Lineage (GTDB taxonomy): Bacteria > Actinomycetota > Actinomycetes > Propionibacteriales > Actinopolymorphaceae > Thermasporomyces. Next base: position 6,634 of record JBOHED010000133.1, read on the forward strand.
CGAGGACGGTGGATGTGTGGTGCCAGGATCAGGAAGCCGGACTACTCAGGCGGTCCGACAGCCCGGTCCTTACGGGTACGTTCGACCGCGAACACGGCGGCTTCCGTCCGGCGTTCCATGCCCAGTTTCCGGAGCATCCCGGACACGTAGTTCTTCACCGTCTTCTCGGCGAGGAACATCGACTGCGCGATCTGCCGGTTGGTCATGCCGGCGGCGATCAGGTCGAGGATGCGACGCTCCTGGTCGGTCAGCGCCGCATAGCGCGGGTCCTCCTGTTCGGGACCTCTGCGCAGTCGTTCGAGGACGGCTGCCGTCAACGCAGGATCGACCATCGACTCACCGGTCGCGAGCCGGCGTACGGCGCCCACCAGGTCGTTGCTGCTGACCTGCTTCAGCAGGTAGCCCGCGGCGCCGGCCATGATCGCGTCGAAGAGCGCCTCGTCGTCGGAGAACGACGTCAGCATGAGGCACGCGGGCGGCGGATCCATCGAGGACCGGATGTCCCGGCACACCGTCACGCCGTCACCGTCGGGTAGCCGGACGTCGAGCACGGCGACGTCCGGACGCAGCGCAGGAACCCGGGCCCGGGCCTGGGAGGCTGTCGACGCCTCGCCGACCACCTCGATGTCGTGCTCCTCTTCCAGGAGCTGGCGCAGCCCGACCCGGACCACCTCATGGTCGTCCAAGAGGAAGACCTTGATGGTCATCCGGTACCTCTTCTCTCCGTGTCCACGTCCTCCGCACGCACCGTCACCCCAGCACCGTCACCGTCGCGCCACCGGGGTGGCGGGCAGCTCGTCGCCGGGGCGGCGCGGGGTCGGTAGCCAGGCGACCCCCTCCGCCGCCGGCTCCGTTGGTATGTCCGCGCTTGGTCGGACGGCATCCGGCACCCCTGCGGGCACCATCATCCCCGGCCTGAGGGCGGCGGGGACGACGGCAATCGGCGCACTGAGCCGTCGAATCGCACCGTACCCCAATGCCGCACCAAGACTCGCGATCGGCGGAGATTCCACCTGTGGTACCCATCCGTTCGCGATCATCGACGGGCGTGTGGAGCCGGAAGTGACCGGCTTTCCCACGACAAGGAGGTCGGCATGGCGAGCGAGTGTCGCCAACGACTCGCCGGTGTCGTACCCAGCCGCGGTCGTCACGTGCCCGTTCACCTCTCGCAGGTCGGCTCCCGACCGCGCGGCCTCGGCCGCGGCGAAGCGCAGCACCTCGGCGTCCGATCCACCCGTCACGGCGACGACGACCGGTCCGCCGAGACCACGCTGGTCACGGCGCCGCCGCCCCTTCGCCGCCGAACGCCGCAACACACCGGTCCCGGACGGCACCGCCACGACCGGGCAGATCGGCACCACGTCGGCGCGTGCCCACAGGCTCGCCAGCAGGTCGCCCGCCAACCGGCCGTGCGTACGGAATCCGACCACGATGAGCTCAGGTTCCTCCACGGCATTCGCGATGACCTCGGAGGGCGTGCCGGCCGCCACCCACGACATGACCTCCACGCCGGGAACCTCCGTGCGGGCAGCGCGCTCCGAATCCTCGGCCGTACGCCAGGCACGGTTGCGGGCGGCACACTCCAACTCCCGACCGGTACGCCCCCGAGGCTGGTACGCGTGGCAGACGACGAGGGAACGGCGGCGGTTGCGCGCCGCACGTGCGGCCCAGAGCACCGCGCCGCGACCGGAGGAGCCGTCGTGGACGCCCACGACAATCGCACCTGGTGGCGGAAGTCCGCGGTTCCTCATCGACCTTCACCTCCTGGTCGGCGTGTGAACGTCACGTTGGCTGGGTCATCGACCGACAGAACGGCCCAGCCGAAAGGCTTTCGTGAGAGAGTTCCCACCAATAGAGACCAAAGTCCCCCTGGCCTGGGTCATTGCGCTGTACCGCCGCCGGGCCACCGCGGCAAACGTGGTCGCCACACCGCACGGGCCGGCAGAATCATCACCCGGCGCATGGTCACGGAACGCTTCCGGCTCACCCCCCGCCCAGCACGCCGTGATTGGACCTTTTTCTCCCACGCGGTGACCTTGGGCCCTGCGTTATCGGGACATGGGGGCGCAGCGTGGACAGGAGATCGACCGGCACGTCCCGCCGGCGGTGATGAAGGAGCCGAATGTTCGAAAGCGCGGGGCTCGAGGTACTCGAGCCCTCAGAGAGCGTCCGGCTGCTGGGTGCGGCGCCCATCGGCCGGATCGTCTTCACGGACCAGGCCATGCCCGCCGTCCAGCCGGTGAACTTCGTCGTCGACGGCGACGCGCTGCTCATTCGGACCGCCCCGGGCTCGAAACTCGACGCCGCCGCCCGCAACGCCATCGTCGCGTTCGAGGTCGACGACATCGACCAGGACAACCAGCGCGGGTGGAGCGTCACCGTCGTCGGCCACGCCGAGATGATCACCGACGAGGCGGAACTTCAGCGGTTGGCAGGGCTGCCACTTCGGAGCTGGTCACCTGACGAACCCACGCACCTCATCCGAATCCGGATGGAGATCATCCAGGGCCGCCGGATCGTGGCCGTGCCAGCAAGGGTGGTGTCCTAGGGTCTGGCGCGTGACGCGCACCACGGCGCACCGCACTCAGATCAGCCAGTGCCTGCCGCGGACGAACGGCTGGGTCGCCCACAACCGTCCGGCTCCCCAGATCTCGCCGGCCCTCGTGCTGGCGAGGACGACGAGCACCAGCGGGTACAGGAACGGGAAGCCGCCGAACGGGCTGTCCCAACCGGTCGCCCAGGCGTACGACGAGAAGGCGAGGACGAGCAGCGTCCCGGCAGCAGCCGACATCCGCAGCCCGACACCGAGAGCAACGGCGATCCCGAGCGTCACGGCCGTCCCCACCGCGGCCGCGGCGACCAGACCCCAACCGATCGAGACCAGCCGGGCGTCCTCGGCGAACGCGGTTGCCGCCTGGAATCCCGCCCAGCCAAAGGCGACGCCGGTCGCCAGCCGGAGAACGGCAAGGCCGTACGCTGCCGCCCCTCCCGGCTTGGTCAGCCATCCGAACGACACGTGCCGCGCCGCCGGGGCGAACACCCGGGACGCCGAACGCTGCACGGGTATATGCGGCGTGGTCGGTACGCCCGAGGGCCGGTCGCGAAGGGACATGTGCCCTCTCCCTGCGAGAGATTCCACTTTCGTACCCGACCACTCTGGTGACCTCGCCATGTATGGCGCCGCTGCCAGAGGTCACACCGGACCCGCCGATGGTCCATTGCGTCAGGGACCCGCGTCCCAAGCGAACACCCCGTGCGAGTGGCCGCCACGACGATCGCCACGTGGATATTTGTTCCTGTATGGGGCATCCGGCGGGTCCTCGGCCTGGTTCGGCATTTCCGGCGAGACGTCTTTCATCTTCACCGTTGCCGCACCTGGTACCGATGCCAGAAAGGGCGCGATGATGCAGGCACCTGCGCGAATGCGTTCATGCGACAGCACCGGGAACCTTTCTGTGCAATGGAAAGCGGGCACGCCCCAATTGGGCGTAGGTTTACGCACCGCGATCGTCCGGCGTGGTCTAGCCTGATGGTTGATTTAAGTCGTAGGAGGCTCCCATGGACTCCGACTCCTCGCCGGGTCCTGACCCCAGGGAGGCCCGGACCCCGCACGACCTGGTACTGCCCGACCTCAGCCGGCTCCGTCTGGAGACATTGCTGCGTGAGCTGGTCGATCGGGCAGACCAGCTGGTGGAGAACGAACGCCGCGTGCACCGGCTCCTTGACGCCGTGGTCTCGGTGGCGAGCAACCTCGCCTTGCCCGAGGTGCTCCAGCGGATCGTCCGCTCCTCCTGCGATCTTGTCGGCGCCCGATACGGAGCGATCGGGGTCATCGGACCGGACCGGACGCTCATCGAGTTCACCACCGCGGGCATCGACGAGGAGAAGCGCGAGGAGATCGGCCATCTCCCCACCGGCAAGGGAATCCTCGGCCTGTTGATCAACGAGCCGCACGCGTTGCGGCTCCACGACCTCGCCCAACATCCCCATTCCTCGGGATTCCCCGCGAATCATCCCCCGATGCGGTCGTTTCTCGGCGTACCCGTCCTCGTCCGGGGTGAGGCGTTCGGCAACCTCTACCTGACCGAGAAACAAGGCGGTGGCGACTTCACCGAAGAGGACGAGGAAGTGGTGATCGCGCTCGCCGCCGCGGCGGGTATCGCGATCGAGAACGCCCGCCTCTACGACGTGTCCCGCCGCCGGGAGAGCTGGCTGCTCGCCTCGACCGAGATCACCGCCCAGCTGCTGAGCGGCGCGTCGCCGGGCGAGACGCTCGACCTGATCGTGGAGCGGGCGCGGGCCGTCGCGGGCGCCGAGCTGGCCATGCTCGCCCTGGTCGACGAACAGGGCGGAGACCTGGTCCTCGAGGCCGTCGCCGGGCCCCAGGCGGAACGCCTGCGAAACGAACGGGTGCAGACGATCGGCACCCCGATCGGCGACGTCATGCGGACCAGTCGTCCGTACGTCTTCGACGGGGACGCCGCCGCGTTCGGGTGGGACCACGACGGCGGCCGGGCGGCGCAGCTGAAGGGCGGGTCGATGCTGTTGGTCCCTCTTGCGTCCGGGCCGCACATGCTCGGCGTCCTGATCGTGACCCGGCCGGACGTGCAGGGCGCGTTCGACCCCTCCGACATGCACATGGTCACGACGTTCGCCGGTCACGCGGCCCTGGCACTGGAGTTCGCGCGCGCGCAGGAGGACCGGGGTCGGCTGGCCGTCTTCGAAGACCGCGACCGGATCGCGCGCGACCCGCACGACCACGTGATCCAGCGACTCTTCGCCGTCGGGCTCGGCCTGCAGGGCATCTCCCGCCAGGTCGTCCGCGTCGACCTGGCCGACCGGGTGAGCGGTTACGTACGCGACCTCGACACGACCATCCAGGAGATCCGCCGAACGATCTTCTCGCTGCAGGAGCGCGCGGGCGACCGGCGCAGTCTCCGCGGCCAGGTGCTGGAGATCGCCCAGGACGCCGCCACGTCGCTCGGCTTCGAGCCGCGGGTGGCGATGGAGGGTCCGCTCGACTCGGCTGTGCCCGATCCGATGCGCCCCGAGGTGCTGGCCACCCTCCGCGAGGCGCTCACCAACGTCGTACGCCATGCACATGCCAGCCACGCCGACGTCCTGATCAGGGCGGACGTCCTGCACCGGGTCTTCCAGCTGCATGTGACCGACAACGGTGTCGGCGTACCGACCAACCCGCCGCGACGGAGCGGGCTCACGAACATGACCGAACGCGCGACCAGGCTCGGCGGCTACCTGACTCTCGAGCCCCGCTCGCAGGGCGGCACCGTGCTGGTATGGCAGGTCCCTCTCGAGCCGTGAGCCTACGTGTCCGGGCGACGGTACGGCGGCGGGATCAGGACGACCGGACAGCTTGCGCTTCGCGCACACCGCTGCGCCACATCGCCCAGGAGCAGACCGCGGTGCCGTCCGGTTCCCTCGGCCCCCAGCACCAGCAGGTCGGCGGTCTGGGACGCCTCGATCAGGATCTGGTCGGGGCTACCGTCGCCGACCTGACCTGCCACGTCGATCGCCTCGGCCTGGAGCGCGGTGACCTGCTGCCACAGCAGTCCCACCGTGTCGCGCAGGGCGAGAGCGCGATAGCGGCGTGAATCGACGGTCATGACCGAACCGAGCACCGGTTGACGTACGTGCACCAGGACCAGCCTGGCGCCCCGTCGGCGGGCTTCGTCGGCCCCCCACCGGACCGCGGCTTCTGACGACTCCGATCCGTCGATCCCGACGACGATCGTCGCGCGCTGCGCCGACGTGCCGTCAGGAGACCCGCGCGTCATGGTCGCCTCAGTCATGTCGTTCCGGTCCTCCCCGGGGCCGCACCGTTGGTGATACGTCTCTAATCTCCCGCACACACCGCTCCCGCTGCGAGTGACGAAGGACCCACACGCCGACGCCGATGGTCGCCCGTCCCGCGCCGTTCGTCCGGTCCGCCGGCAATGGTCGACGGTGGGCGAAGGGTTCGGCGCGCGGATCGGGACGAAAGGCGGGAATTACCGGCCGGTCGGCCGCGCTCGCCGAATTACTCTTCAATGGTGTGAGCGCCGGGCGAAGCCATGGGTATAACCAGGTTCGCGGGTGCGCGAATCCGTTGACGGAGGTGACTTCGGCCCATGCTGTCTTCGCTGTTTTCGCTGTCTTCCAAGGGCCTCGCCACGCCGACCGACCGAGTCGACAGGACACGTCGCTGGTGTCGACGAGCGGTAGCCGGGCTCAGCGCCGTGTTTCTCCTCGCCGCGTGCACCACCGGCACAACACCGTCGGTCAACGGCAACCGGCCCGGCCAACCCCAACGGGGCGGCACATTGAACATGTTGGGGTCGGGAGACGTCGACTACATGGACCCCAACATCAGCTATTACTCGATCGGCTATCTCGGTCTGCGGATGTGGAGCCGGCAGTTCTTCACCTATCCGGCAACGGAGTCCAAGGCGACGTCGGCAGTTCCCGACCTCGCCACAGCCCTGCCGAGCAAGGCGAACGGCGGCATCAGTCCGGACGGGACGACCTACACGATCACCATCCGCAAGGGTGTCAGGTGGAACACCGACCCGCACCGGCAGGTGACCGCGGCCGACGCCGTACGTGGGATGAAGCGGACCTGCAACCCAATTCAACCCTTTGGCGGAACACCGAACTTCAGCGACCTGATCGTCGGGTACGCCGCCTTCTGCAAGGGGCTTTCCGGGGTTCACCCGAATGCCAGGTCCATTGCAGACTTCATCAACAAGAACGACA
>JBOHED010000134.1:0-10345 GCA_050700915.1 Actinopolymorphaceae bacterium
GAACGTCTTCCTCACCGGGCTCGAGGGGCGCGCCGACCGAATGCAGGCAGGGAACGAACGTCTGCTCCGAGTCCTCGTCGAGCCTGTCAAGGACAGCTTGCCCCATCCGCGTCATGATGCGCATGGAGGCGACGACGTAGGCGGAGTCGGTGATCTCGATGCCGAACAAGGGGTTCTCGGCTTCGAGCGACCCCATGCAGAACGGGATGACGTACATCGTCCGACCGCGCATCGAACCGCGGAACAGGTCGGTCATCGTCCGCTTCATCTCCGCCGGGTCCATCCAGTTGTTGGTGGGGCCGGCGTCCGTTTCGTTCTCGGAACAGATGAAGGTGCGCTTCTCGACCCGCGCCACGTCGCTGGGATCCGTACGTGCCCAGAAGGAATTGGGCTTCATGTCGGGGTTGAGTCGTACGAGCGTTCCGGCGTCGACCAGTTGGTCGGTGAGCAGGGTCCACTCCTCGTCCGAGCCGTCACACCAGTACACCCGGTCCGGTTGGCACACGGTTGCGACCTGTTGGACCCAGGTACGCAATCTGGCATGTCTTGTGGGGAGAGCCGCGGGCGTCTCGCCGCGCGGGCTGATCACATGGCCGCTCGGTGTGGTGGTTGTCGACATGCAACAACGCTAGGTGGGCGGGCCTGCTCCCCGGGGTGGACGGAAGTCCGTACGACGAAGGGGGAAAGGCCTGTCCGACCAATTCTTACGATATGCCTGAAAGTTCTTGCACGACTCTGCGGGCCCCTGCTCGGATCCTGCACAAGCCGGCTTGTCCGGTCCGGACCAGCCCATACCTAAGACCGGCCTGCGCCATTGATCCGCACTGTCGGACTGGGACGCTGGTCAGCGTCCGGCGAGCTTTTGTACGACCGGTGCCAGCTGGTCCATGAACATCGCGTTCACTGAGATATACGAGATGCCGAGCGAATCCCGCCGACGCTCGAGCGTGTCGACCATCTCCTCCGTCGATCCGCTGAGCAGCGCGATCGAACCCCTGGCCGCCAGCTCCTTCGGGTCGGCGCCGCCGAGCATCGGTCCCATCCACGCCGGCAGGTCGTCGCCGATGGCGGCGATGTTCATGCTCAGCTCGAGCCTGGCGAAGCGGTCACCGGCGATGTCCCGCAGTTGGCCGACCTTCGCGGCCAGGTCGTACTCCGTACCCTCCGGCCCGACGCCGAGACCGATGATGTCGGCCTCCTCGGCGGCGATCCGGAGCAGTCGGCGGCCTGCGCCGGCCACCAGGATCGGCGGTCGGGGCTGCTGCACTGGACGCAGTTGGCCGGGACCTCCGCCAGTACTGGCCGCGGCCGTGCGCAAGGTCTCCTTGACGGTACGAATGGTGTCGGCGAGATGGGTGACGCGCTCGCCGGGCGTACCCCACGGCATTCCGAGCCGTTCCGCTTCGGTTTCGGCGCCGGGTCGGCCCGCGCCGAGGCCGAGCTCGAATCGGCCGTTCGTGAGCATGTCGAGCGTCATCGTGTTCAGGGCGGTGGCGGCGGGTGCGTGCAGCGGCGTGTTGAGGACGAACGTGCCGAAGCGCAGCGTCCGGGTCACGGCCGCGGCGGCGGCGATCGCGGGGAAGGGCGAGAACGTCCGCAGCGTGTCGGGGGTGAGCAACGTGTCGTAGCCCAGGTCCTCGGCGCGGCGCGCGGTGGTCGTCCAGTCGTCGGCGGTTGGCGCGAGTGCGGACACGATGCCGAAGCGGAAGGGGCGTGGAGACATCACAAAACTCCTCTACTCACCGGGATGCGAGGTATCCAGCATCGTCGCCAGCGGGGGGTGAGGCGTCCGCCGGTGAGCGGGACCCTTCCTGCGGCCCAAGGCGTACCCGGGGCGTTCCGGCGTACGCGCGAGGACGTACGCACACGCACGCTAAGCCTCCGTGGGCGGGGCGAGCTGATCATGAAGGAAAACTGGGCTATGGACCCGCAAAGCGTTCACGATCACGATCATGATCACCGGGTCGGTGGGCTGCGGGTGGGAAGGGGGTCGGCGCAGGATCAGGAGGGGATCAGGACGCCCGGGTTGAGGATTCCGTGCGGGTCGAGGGTGGCCTTGACCCCGGCCAGGACGGAGACTCCGACACGCCCGACCTCGGCCGAGAGGTACGGCGCATGCGTACGACCGATCGCGTGGTGGTGGCTGATCGTGCCGCCTGCGGCGGTGATCGCTTCGCTGACAGCGATCTTGGCCGTGTTCCACTGGTCGAGTGCGGCCTCGGCGCCCGGAAGCTGGCGCGCGAGCACCGTGAAGTACAACGACCCACCGGTGGGATAGACGTGCGACATGTGCGCCATCACGATCGGTGGCGTGCCGTGCCCGGCGAGGCTGTCCCGCAGCGCGCGCCCTACCGCCGCATAGAGGCGCGCCAGTCCCGACCAACTCGTCGCCGTCTCCACCGTCTCGACCAGGACACCGGCGTCCAGCAGCGCGTCGCGGACCCGCGGACCGTCGAACCGATGGTGTCGCCACGACTCACCCGCCCGCGCGCCCAGCGAAGATGCCTCGGCCTTGCGCAGGACGGGAAGGACGAGCCGGCGCCGGCGTTGCACCGAGTCGGCGTCGCCCTCCCAGCCGAGTACGCAGAACGCCGGCCGGCGGACGCCGCGGACCCGGGAGACGAACCCCGCCACGCGACCGGCGGAACCCTGTGACGCAAGGGCGGTCTCGGTTTCGTCCTCGTCGGACAGGCGTACGACGTCAGGGGTTTCGCTCTCCTGCGCCATCGTCCGGATCGCCTCGAGTCCCCGGTCGAACGACGGGAACGCCCAGATCTCGTACCGCCGCTCGGTCGGCTCCGGCCGCACCCGCAAGGTCAACTCCGTCAGCACACCGAGGGCCCCCTCGGACCCGGTGAATAGCGCGCGAAGATCGGGCCCGGCCGCGTTCGGCGTACCTGTGCCGAGCCGGAGCCCACCGACCGGTGTCGCTACCCGGAGCGCCACCACCAGGTCGTCGATCCGGCCGTAGCCCGTTGACGCCTGCCCGGCGGATCGGGTCGCGACGAACCCGCCGAGCGTGCCGCGCGGGAAACTCTGCGGCACGTGCCCGAGGGTGAGGCCGTGCTCGCCGAGCAGTTCCTCCGCGCGCGGACCGCTCACCCCGGGCTGGAACGTGGCGGTCAGCGACACCTCGTCCACCGCCACCAGCTGGTCCATCCGGGACAGGTCGAGCGTGACGACCGCCCGGTGCCCACCGCGCTCGGGTTCGACCCCACCGACGACGCTGGTGCCGCCGCCGTACGGAACGACCGCGATGTCGCGGTCGCCCGCCTCAGCGAGGACAGCGGCAACCTGGTCGTGGTCGGCCGGCCGGATCACCGCGTCAGGGACGGCGACGTGCTGCCCGTAACGTCGCCGCACCAGATCGGTGTACGACTGCCCACCGGCATGGGCGAGCCGCGCCTCGTCGTCGGCATCGACGTACTTCTGTCCGACGATCTGCGCGAACGCGGCCGCCGCGTCGGACGGCAGTGCGGACTTTGGTACGACGATGTCCGAGACCGGCACCGGCGGAGTCGGCGTCAGCTCGCCGAGCCGCTCGCGGAGCCAGACTAGGTTCCGGCTCGACGGTACGACATCATCGTCTGGTTCGGACCACCGTGCGAACGGGCGCGGCCCGAGTCCCGCACGCGCAAGCTCGTCCATGGGGAGAGCGTGACATATGGCACACGATGATCACCCGGGTAGCGCGAAGGTCGGCGAAACTTCCTTCGCTGGTGATCAGCCCGACGCTCCACAGCCAGCCGCGGAGCGGGAACAGCAAGACGCCGAGCCGGGACAGCCCGACGCAGGACTGATCCTTGCCGACAACGACGAGGAACGCCCCGGCCGGCAACTCTCCGGACAGGTGGCGAGCGCCGTCACGGTCGGCTGCGCGCTGGTCAGTGTGTTCGTGCTCTGGACCGTGTTCTTCCCGCTGGCAAAGGGCACGCAGTACTACCTGACGATCTTCCTCGCCGCCGTCCTGCCGTTGACGTTCCTCTGCTACCGCTCGGGATTCCGCTTCCGTGGTTCAGGGACTGCCGTCTCCGTCTCCGTCTCCGGCCATGACGGTCGGGACAGTCCGGGTGTCGTCGACTGGGCGCTCGCCGCCGTGTCCCTGGTGGTGGCGCTGTATCCGCTCCATGCGTACGACAGTTTTCTCGAACGCCGGCAGATCCCGACCCTCCTCGATCTCGTCGCGGGTTTCGTGCTCATGGTCCTCATCCTCGAGGCGTGCCGGCGGACGACCGGTTGGTGGCTGCCCGGCATCTGCGTCGGCTTCTTCGCGTACGCCTACTACGGTGCCTACCTGCCGATCGACTGGTCGCTTGCCCATGTGGGTTTCAACATCGACGAGATCGTGCCGCAGCTGTTCATGGGTACGAGCGGTTTCTACGGCACGCCGCTGAACGTCGCCGCCACCTACATCGTGCTGTTCACGATCTATGGCGCGGTCCTCGACATGTCGGGGGCGGGGAAGTTCTTCATCGACCTGTCGTTCGCGGCCTTCTCGGGCCGCCGTGGCAAGGGGTCCGGGTCGGCGCCCGGCCGCACGGTCACGCTTGCGGGCTTCCTGCTCGGCACCGTCTCCGGTTCGGGTACGGCGACCGCGGTCAGCCTCGGCACCGTCGCGTGGCCGGTTCTCCGCCGCGCCGGCTACCCGAAGGAGCAGGGCGGCGGTGTGCTCGCCGCCGCGGGGATCGGCGCGATCCTGTCGCCGCCCACGCTGGGGGCGGCGGCGTTCATCATCGCCGAACTGCTTCGTACGAGCTATCTCACCGTGCTCATCTACGCCATCATCCCGACGATCCTTTACTACGTCGGCATCATCGCGGCGATCGAGATCGACGCCCGGAAGCATGGCGCGAAGGCGGTCGAGATCTCCACCGCGTCACCGTGGCGACTGCTGGGGAGGTTCGGCTACCACTTCCTGTCGCTGTTCCTCATCGTCGCGTTCATGGCGGCGAACATCCCGCCGTTCAAGGCGGTGGTGTACGCGACGATCCTGCAGTTCGGCTGCTCGTTCCTCGACCGTACGCATGCGATGACGCCGCGCCGGCTCCTCGACGCGCTCGCGACCGGCACCCGCAGCGTGCTCCCCGTCACCGCCGTGTGCGCGGCCGCAGGCGTCATCGTCGCGGTCGTCACGCTGACCGGCCTCGGCCTCAACCTCGCGGGGGTCATCGTCGACGGCGCCCAGGCCGCCGGCGACCACCCGATGCTCGTCCTGTTGTTGACGGCCCTCTTCGCCGCCGTGGCGGTCGCCGTGATCGGCCTCGCCGTCCCCGTCACCGCGTCGTTCATCATCGCGTCGGTCATCATCACCCCGGCACTGCTGGAGCTCGGCGTGACCAGGCCCGAGGCGTACATGTTCGTCTTCTACTACGCCGTCCTGTCCGAGGTGAGCCCGCCGACCGCCCTGGCCGCGGTGGCGTCGGCCGCGATCACCGGCGGCAACGCGATGCGTACGATGTGGGCCAGCTGGAAGTACGCACTACCGGCGTTCCTCGTGCCGTTCGCGTTCGTCCTCAGCGACAACGGGTCTTACCTGCTGTCCCAGGGTCCGCTGCTCGGCGTCCTCTGGGCGACGCTCGTGTCGGTGCTCGCGGTCGCGGCCCTCGCGGCGGCGACGGGAGGCTGGATCGTCGGACCGGCGCGTGCGTACGAACGGATTCTTGCGTTCGGCGCGGCACTGCTGCTTCTGTATCTCGAACCGCTCAGTGTCGGCATCGGCCTCGCGCTCCTCGGCGTCGCCGTCGCCGTCCACCTCATCCGCCGGCGACTCGCACCGCCGGTGCCGGATCTGCAAGGGGGCACCTGATGACCAGAGCTCGTCGTACGCTGCTGCTTCGGTTGGGAGTCGCCGCGCTCGCGGGCGCGTTGGCGTTCAGCGGATGTGGCGGCAAGCGCACCGACAACGACACCGGTGGCGGCGGTGGAGGAGGCGGCGACGGCGGCGAGACCGGCGGGCGGCTCACCATCGCGACCGGCAACACGACCGGCGTCTACTACCAGCTCGGCGGCGGGCTGGCCCGGCTGATCGGGCAGAACCTCGAGGGCTACCAGGCCACCGCGACCGAAACCGGTGCGTCGGTGCAGAACATCCAGGGTGTCGTCTCTGGTACGTACGACGTCGCGTTCTCCCTGTCCGACACGGCACAGGACGCGGTCGAGGGCACGAACTCGTTCAGCGAGCCGCAGCCGGTCGAGGCGCTGGCCAGGCTCTACCCCAACTACACCCACGTGCTCGTACGTACGGACGCCGGCATCGACTCGATCGCCGACATGAAGGGCAAGCGGGTCTCGACCGGCTCGCCGAAGTCCGGCACCGAGGTCATCGCCCACCGGATGCTCGAGGAGGCCGGACTCGACCCGGCGACCGACATCAAGGCCCAACGGCTCGGGCTGCCCGAGACGCAGGACGGAATCAAGGACGGCGCGATCGACGCGATGTTCTGGTCCGGCGGCCTGCCCACCGGCGGCATCACCGACCTCACCACGACGATGGGGGACAAGGTGGAGCTGCTCGACCTCTCCTCCTCGCTCGCCGGCCTGCAGGAGAAGTACGGATCGATCTACGAGGCCGGCGCGATCCCCGCGGACACCTACGGCCAGCACGCCGACGTGCCGACTGTCGTCGTACCCAACGTGCTCGTCGTGAAGAAGGGCTTCGACCCGGAGCTCGCCGGCCAGCTGGTCAAGCTGATCTTCGACGAGCGCGCCGCGCTGGAGAAGGTCAACCCGGCAGCGGCCGACATCACGCTGGAGATGGCGACGAAGACCGACCCGATCCCGCTGAACTCCGGAGCCAGCAAGGCGCTGGAGGAACTCGGAGCGGAGTAGGGCCCACCTAGCTGGACACCTGGGCGCGTTTGGGCGCCCAGGCGTCTGCGTTGGGGCGGGCGTTCACAGCTCCTCCACCCGTTGTGCGGCGAGCCGGCCGGAGATGAGCACCATCGGTACGCCGACGCCGGGCACGGTGCTACTGCCGACGAAGACCAGGCCGGGCATCCGGCGGTCGACGTTGGGCGGGCGGAACGGCCCCGACTGGAAGAGCGTGTGCGCGATCGAGAACGGCGTACCCATCGCCATGCCCTGCCGCGCCCAGTCCGTCGGGTCGGTCTGGTCCTCCACCACGACGTCGGTCGGGTATCCCCACCCCTCGACGAGTCGGGCGAGCCGGTCGCGGGCCCGCTGACGTTCTACCGTCCAGTTGACCCGGCCGGTGAGGTTGGGCACCGGCTCGAGGACGTGGAGCACCGACGAGTCCGGCGGCGCCAGGGCGGGTTCGGTCCGGCTCGGCACGGTGACCAGGATCGACGGGTCGGGCATCCGGCGTCGCCGTTGCAGCAGGGCGCGGAACGACTCCCTCCACTGCGTACCGAAGTGCAGGTTGTGATGAGCCGCCTCGACCGGCGGCCGTCCGCGGACGCCGGCGTGCCAGACGAACGCCGACGGCGAGTACCGCACCCGGCGCAGGGACGGCGGCGTGCTCAGGTCGGGAAGCAGCGTGCGGTAGGCCACCGGCAGGTCGGCGTTCACCACGACCGCGTCGGCGGGGAGGTCGGTGCCGTCGGTGAGACGTACGCCCCTGACCCGGCCCTCACTGTTGCGGAGGACCTGCTGCACCTTCGTGTCATAGCGGAGCGACGCGCCGGCCTTCTCCGCCGCCTTCGCCAGCGCCACCGGCACCGCGCCGACGCCGCCCTCGGGGACGTAGACCCCGCGAATCGTCTCCATGTACGTGGTGATCGCGAAGACGGCGAGCGCTTCCTGGGGGCTCAGTCCTGCGTACAGTGCCTGGAAGCTGAACAGCCGGACCAGGCGTTCGTCTGAGAAGTGGCTCCTGACCGCCTGCTCGAGCCTGCGCAGCCCGCCGAGCCGGACGAGGCGCAGGACGGGTCCGAGCGGACGCGCGAGATCCCGCACCTCGTCATAGTTGCGGTCGATGAACGCCGGCATCTCGACCTGGTAGAGCTTCTCCAGCCAGCGGCAGAACCGGAGGAAACCCGCCTCCTCCGCCGGCCCGCACTGCTGCCGGATCTCGGCGGCCATCGCGTCGCGGCCATGGCGTACGCGGATGGTGGATCCGTCGGCGAACGTCGCGCGGTACGAAGGGTCGAGCGGACGCAGCGTCAACAGGTCCGACATCCGCGTTCCCGCTGCCTCGAACGTCGCCTCCAGCAGCTCGGGCATGGTGATCGCGGTGGGCCCGGTGTCGAACGTGAAGCCCTCCTGGGTGTGCCGCGCGAGGTGCCCACCGGGACCGCCCGCCTGCTCCACCACCGTCACCCGATGGCCGGCGCCGCTGAGGTGACAGGCGGCGGAGAGCCCGCCCAGGCCGGCTCCGACGATCACGACTCGGCGAAAGCCTCGGGTCAGCAGTGCGGTCACCGTGGTTTCCCCCCTGGCTCGGTGCCCGTCGCGCGTGGGCCACCTTGCCGTTCGCGTTGCCGGCGGCGGTTTATGAGAATCCTGTCGCAGATGTCGCGAGCGTGCGGCCGATTTGATCACTCTGTGGCATCGGTTGCGTACGATCTTCGTACATTGCCCTGGGTGATCGCGTCCCGACCCCCTCGACCCGGTCCGGCCCTTGGCATGGTCCTGGGTCCAGAGTGGTGGGGATGACCTGGTTCGGAACGTCGGTGCGTGACCTGTAGACTCGACAACCGCCCAGCGCTCGTAGCTCAACGGATAGAGCATCTGACTACGGATCAGAAGGTTGGGGGTTCGAATCCCTCCGAGCGCGCCCCATCTGACCTGCGCCTTCCCGTATCGCGGGAGGCGAGATACACCTTCTGATTGAGCCGATGTGCACGGATTGCGCACAACGGTCAGTGGAGGGCTGCTCGCCGGGCAACTGACTGTCGACGATCGAACACAAGACACCGCGAGGGTCGGTTTGGGGGACGGGTCAGACGCGGAGCGAACTGACACGACCCGATCATCACAGTTTGGGGAACCCTCCCACGTACGGATAGGACCCCCGGGTTCGAGCGAACGACCAGACAGTGTTCAACAGCGGCGGCGAACTCGAAGCACCCGTCTCGTAAGCGGATCCTCTTGCGGACAGCATTGCCGCCCGGCGGGGGCGCCACTCAAGCTGAGTGGATCGCCCACCATCGGTCGGCTCCGGCAGAGAACGCTTCCCGGCTCACCGGACTGGATGCGCCGGGGTTCAGGAGCCGTCGAGTTCGGCGACGGTGCGGGCGAGATTCTCTTCGACCTCGCGCCAGTCGTCAGGCCGGTCGTTACGCAGCTCGTCCAGGTAGCCGATGGCGCCGATGAGGTCGGCCCAGGGGTTGTACTGGTTGCCGGTGAGGTGTTCCCAGTAGGTGGTGAACCGGTCGGCCAGGTCCAGGCCGTATTGCAGGAGGTTGCCGTGGCAGTTGGCCACATCAATAGACGGGGATCCGATGCAGCTAGCTTGCCAGTCGATCACGCCGGTGATCCGGGTCTGGTGCCATAGCAGGTTGCCGGGGTGGAAGTCGCCGTGGATGAACGTGCTGGCTTCCTCGGGTGCCGGCTGGTGGAAGATCTCGGCCGCTCGCTCCCACACGCGGGGGCGGTGTGCCCAGGGCGGTGGCTCATAGCTGCTCGGGGTGCCTGGCACGTGCTCTGGGAACTGCCCTGGCGCGGGCGTAGCGGTGTGAATGGTGGGCAGCATCTCGGCCATGCGGCGCAGCCACGGATCCACATCCTTCGGCGTCCACTCGACCCGCCCGGGCAGAGCAGTCATGAGCAGCGCCGGCGACCCGGCTTCTGCGCCGGTCGGATCGACGGCCAGCAGCCGCGGGGTTGGCGCGGCGATCGACTCGACGAAGGACAGGGTGCGCGCCTCCCGGTCGGGAAGGTCTAGCCGCTCGACCCGATGCTCGGGCCGGACGTAACGGCGTAACACCACCGACCGGACCTGTGCCCTGCCCCTGAGCCTCAGCACGTGCATCGCTGAGGACAGACCCCCTTGCAACGCCTCGACCGACTCGACCGTCCCACCCATGGCCTGCTCTACCCACGCCAAGGCCTGCCGGGGCGGTGGTGACCGCAAGAGGCGGACCGTCATCTCGTCATCGTCGAAGCCGTACGGCACTATGCCGGTCCTATCGGCGTCCACCGTGCCACCCACCTGGCGTTGTCTTGAACAGCATGGGCGGTGACCCTAGCGCAACCAGCAAGTCTGAGAGCGAAGGTCAACCGTCGATACCTGGGGGGGGGACCCACGACGACAACAAGGCGGGTGTCCGCAAGGGAGTGTGTCACGAACACGGAGAGGGGTTCGATGTAGGTAGAGCTTCTTGATGTGGTGCTGCGCGGGAGATGAGGGTTGTGGCCCCTCGGTGTCGCTCTGCGGGGGGAGGCA
>JBOHED010000135.1:0-6172 GCA_050700915.1 Actinopolymorphaceae bacterium
GCCTTGTGGAGTCCGAGCAGCGCGGGCGCGAGGTCGTCCACCTCGCCGTCGGCGCCCGGATCGGCGCACTGGCCCGGGAACTCGACCGGATCGGCCGCTCCTGGGAGACCCGCCTGCAGGGCATCAAGGAACTGGCGGAGCGTCCGGCGAGCGCCCCCGCCACCGAACCGACGACGGGACAGGACTGTGACTGACCAGGAGAAGAGGACCGTGGACCAGGCGCCGGCGCTTCCGCCGGTGGCCGACCGCGCCGCCTTCCAGGCCGAACTGGACGGGCTGCGGGCCCGCGAGAAGGCGCACACCCACGAAGGCGACGCGATCGCCGCGGCGCGGCGGCGGCTGCCGATGGTCGAGGTCGATGCCACGGTCGAGGTCACCGGCGCTGACGGGCCGGTCCCGTTCGTCGACCTGTTCCAGGGTCGCGACGAGCTCGTGGTCTACAAGCACATGTGGTACGACGGCGCGCCGCACCAGGGGCAGTGCGAGGGCTGCACCACCACGGCCTGGCACGTGAAGGACGCCGTCTATCTCAACGCCCGGGGCGTCTCGTTCGCCGTCCTGACCTCGGGCCCGTGGGACGAGGTGGCTCCCTACGTCGAGTTCATGGGTTACACCCAGCCCTGGTACTCGGTGCGGGGCGTGGAGGCGCCGGTCGGCGGAGGAATGGGGCACATCGTCTGTTTCCTCGCGACGGCGACCGCGTGTTCCTCACCTACTCCACGACCGGCCGTGGCAACGAGCCGATCAACCCGACCTTCGCCCTGCTCGACATGACGCCCTACGGCCGCGGTGAGGCGTGGGAGGACAACCCCGAGGGCTGGCCGGAGGGGCGGAGCCCGTGCTGGTACTGGCGCACCGACGCGGACGGGAACGCCACCTGGGGCCAGACCAGCCGGCCCGTCCCGCAGTGGACCCGCCCCGCCGCGACCCCCGTGGAGGCCCTCGGCCGGCACGGTGACCCCCACTGACGCGGTCAGGGGAGGGAACGCCGGCTCTCCGCGTACGCCTCGTCCCGGTGACCGGACCAGATTCCGGTCAGGCGGGCGTACCCGATCGCCGCCGCCGCGTAGATCACGGACGAGCCGACCAGGACGGCGTACGACTTGCCGGTCGGCGGCAGGGTGACCGCCGCGAACGCCGCCGCCGCGACGAAGACCACGTTGAACAGCACGTCGTACAACGCGAAGACACGTCCGCGGTAGACGTCGTCGATCGTCTCCTGGACGAGCGTGTCGACGCAGATCTTGATGCCCTGAGCGGTGACGCCGAGCACGTACGCCGTGGCCAGCATGCTGACCCGGGTGTAGAACGCGCCGGGGAGGACGATGCTGACAGCCGCGGCGGCGAAGAGGATGACCATCCAGCTCTCCTTCCGGATCCGGCGTACGACGATGGGAGTCAGCAGCGCGGCGGTCCCGTAGCCGAGCCCGGTGGCGAGGACGACCGTCGCGACTCCGGTGAGGCCCGCCGAGGCGTTACCGGCCTCGAAGTAGTTGCGATAGAGCAGCAGCATCGCCACCGCCGAGACGCTGTAGACGAACCGCTGGACGGCGGTCACGGCCAGCCCGTAGACCGCCGACCGCCGGGACCACACGTGCAGGGCGCCGTCGACGAAGCCCCGCAGGACATGCCCCACCGCCTCGCGGACCGCCCGCCGCACGGTGTCGAGGTCAGGGCCGAGCAACTGGCGCGGCATCCGGAGCGGCAGCAATCCGGCCACCAGAAAGCCGATCGCGGCGGCACCGAGGACGACGGCCTCGGAACTGGCGGACACCATCCCGCCGCTGAGCGTCGCGATTGCCGAGCCGACGCCGATCCCCACGAGGTACACAAGGGTGCCGCAGGTCGGCGAGACGGCGTTGGCCATGACGAGACGGTCGAGCGGGACGACGTGCGGAAGTGCGGCCGACAGGGCCGTCAACAGGAATCGGTTGACCGAAAGGCAGCTCAGCACCAGCAGGTAGAAGCCAGGCCCGTCGCCGTTGTCCGACACGAGGACAGCGATCGACGCCACTAGGGCGGCGCGGACCAGGTTGGACGCGAACAGGACCTGTCGCCGCGACCAGCGGTCGAGAAACACACCACAGAAGGGGCCGAGCACCGAGAACGGCAACAGCAGAACCGCGAACCCGGCCGCGATGGCGGTCGCGGTCGGTTGTCTTTCCGGTGAGAAGAGAACGTACGACGCGAGCGCGACCTGGAAGATCCCGTCGGAGAACTGTGACGCAAGGCGGACCGCGAAGAGCCGGCGGAAATTGCGGTACCCCAGGAGCACCCTGAGGTCGGTCACGAACTGCACTTCCCAAGGCTAGTTCGCAAAACCTCCACCCCGGGGCCAGACGGACCCGCTGCCCGGGGTGGAGGAGAAGCGGCTCAGCTCTCGGGTTTGGTCAGCGCACGGGTTTGGTCGGCAGAGTCAGTTTTCGATCTCGCCGCGGATGAACTTCTCCACCAACTCACGTGCCTCGTCGTCGGAATACTGCACCGGCGGGCTCTTCATGAAGTACGACGACGCCGACAGGATCGGCCCGCCGATCCCGCGGTCCTTCGCGATCTTCGCGGCCCGGATCGCGTCGATGATGATACCGGCGGAATTCGGTGAGTCCCAGACCTCCAGCTTGTATTCCAGGCTGAGCGGCACATTGCCGAACGCGCGACCCTCCAGTCGTACGTACGCCCATTTCCGGTCGTCGAGCCACGGGACGTGATCGCTCGGACCCACATGCACATTGCGCTTTTCCAACTCGCGCGGGATCTGCGACGTCACCGACTGGGTCTTCGAGATCTTCTTCGATTCCAGGCGGTCGCGTTCGAGCATGTTCATGAAGTCCATGTTGCCGCCGAAGTTCAGCTGGTACGTACGGTCGACGACGACGCCGCGATCCTCGAACAGCTTGGACAGCACGCGATGCGTGATCGTGGCGCCGACCTGGCTCTTGATGTCGTCGCCGACGATCGGCAGTCCCGCGTCGGTGAACTTCTGCGCCCATGCGGGGTCGGTGGCGATGAAGACCGGCAACGCGTTGATGAATGCCACACCCGCGTCAATCGCGCATTGCGCATAGAATTTTCCGGCCTGTTCAGAACCCACCGGAAGGTACGAAACCAGCACGTCGGTCTGCGTGTCCTTCAACGCTTGGACGACATCGACCGGTTCGACGTCGGACTCGGTGATCGTTTCCCGGTAGTACTTCCCGAGCCCGTCGAAGGTCGGACCGCGTTGCACGGTCACACCGGATGGCGGGACGTCACAGATCTTGATCGTGTTGTTCTCACTGGCGCCGATCGCGTCGGCGATGTCCTGGCCGACCTTCTTGGCGTCGACGTCGAAAGCCGCGACGAACTCGACATCCCTGACGTGGTACGGCCCGAAGCGTACGTGCATGAGACCCGGCACCCGCTGCTCCGGATCGGCGTCCCGGTAGAACTGGACGCCCTGGATCAGCGAGGTCGCACAGTTGCCGACACCTACGACGGCAACCCGGATCGACTGCGAGTTCCTCAAGGTCTTCTCCCTTGTCATTCGTTCTCGCGGACGGCGATTGGTGGGCGGTGGCGCGGTGCAGCTGGCTGCCTTGCTAATTAGCTGGCTGGCCGCGGTCCCGCCGCTCCGAAGCGATCATGGTGCTGAGCCAACTCACTTCCCGTTCGACGGACTCCAGGTCGTGGCGGTGGAGTTCGACGGCATAGAAGTCGACCCGTTCCTGGGTGCGTTCGAGCTGGGTGCGAACCCGGTCCAGCCGTTCCTCCAGGCGCCGCCGGCGCCCTTCGAGGATCCGCAGGCGCACGCTGATGTCCGTACGGGCGAAGAAGGCGAAGTGGACGCCGAAGTTGTCGTCCTCCCAGGTAGAGGGGCCACCCTCGGCCAGGAGTTCGGCGAAGCGTTCCTCGCCTCGTTCGGTGAGCCGGTAGACGATCTTCGCCCGCCGGCGCCCGGCGGCGGGCTCGGCCGAGGTGTCCTCGGAGATCCAGTCCTGCCCGAGCATCGCCTTGAGGCACGGGTACAGGGATCCGTAGGACAACGCCCGACCCCATCCGAACTGCGAGTTCAGCCGCTTCCTGATCTCGTACCCGTGCATCGGGCTCTCGTTCAGAAGTCCGAGCACGGCCATCTCGAGTACGCCGCTCCGTCGTGCCACGCCTTCTCACCCGTCTCGTTTTCGATATATCGCGCCGATACATCGTCACGATAGGCGAGCACGATAGGTCAAGCGCCCGGTTCGCCGCAACGTCCGCACCGAGGTACGAACCTCGCATCGGGCGCGACCTTCAACCCACTGGCATGAGGCCGTACCCTCGATGGCATGTGGTCCCAACGGTCGGTCGTCGACTACAGCCTGCGGCGCAAGGCGACGCTGCTCGCGCTGTTCGGTGGGCAGGCGACCGTGATGGAGGACGTCTGCGACGCCGACCCGTATCTACTGCGGGCGGCGAAGTTTCACGGGGAACCGACGGACCGGACCTGCCCGGTCTGCCGGAAGGAGAAGCTCGCGAACGTCACCTACGTGTTCGGTGACGAGCTCGGCCAGTACTCCGGCCGGATCCGTCAGACCTCCGAACTCGAGGCGATGGCGCGCGAGCACGGGGAGTTTCGGGTCTACGTCGTCGAGGTGTGCCAGAACTGTTCCTGGAACCACCTCACGACGTCCTACGTTCTCGGCGACGGGGTCCCGCGACGACCCCCCCGTCGACAGCGGACAGTGGAGGACGAATACTCGTAGGCCGGACACTTTGCCGTACCCGTCGGTAGCGTCAGTCGCTGCCGGCCAACCCCAGCGGGACGACCCAGAGGGACGACACTGTGACGCGGATTCCCCGTGGCGGCCGTGACGACCATCGCGGAGCCACACCTGCCGCCGGTCGGCGTACCGGCGGCGGTTCGTATGACGACGGCCGAACCCCGAGCGACGGGGACTACCCCGGCCGGGACCGCGGTGCCCGCTACGGCGACAGCGGCCGGCACCCGAACGGCTACGGCAGCCGTCGCGGCCACACTTCCATCGCCGCGCGCGAGGACGGTTACGTCGGCCAGCGCGCCAACCGCATCACCGGACACCCCGACAGCCGTCCGACCGATCGACGGACCCAAGGCCTGGTCGACGTGTTGGACGACGGGTACGGCGGTCGTCCGGCCAACGGTCGTACGGGTAACGGTCGCCCGGCCAACGGCCGGGCAGGCGACGGCCGTTCGGGTGGCGGTCGCGCCGGTGCGCCGCACGGTCATCGCCGTGCCGGCGCGGGCGGTCGCCCACCTGGCAAGGGCCGGCGGCGCACCGGTCGGAAGATCCTGATCGGGCTGCTGCTGACGTCCGGCCTCGGACTGATCGCGGCGGTCGCGGCGTTCGTCGTCGTCTACGCGCAGACCGAGACACCCGACCCCAACGAGTTGGCCACGGCCAACACCACCACGTTGTACTACAAAGACGGCAAGAGCGTGATGGGGTCGTTCGATTTCGAGGGTCAGGACCGGATCTCGGTCCCGCTCGACCAGGTGCCGAAGCACGTCCAGGATGCGATCATCGCGGCGGAGAACCGCACCTTCTGGACCGACAGCGGCATCTCCCCGACCGGCATCGCCCGTGCCGTGTGGAACCAGGCCCGAGGCCAGTCGACCCAGGGCGGTTCGACGATCAGTCAGCAGTACGTCAAGAACTACTACCTCACCCAGGAGCAGACCTGGAAGCGGAAGTTCAGGGAACTCTTCATCACGCTGAAGATCGAGCGCACCCAGTCGAAGCAGCAGATCCTGCAGAACTACCTCAACACCAGCTACTTCGGCCGCGGCGCCTGGGGAATCGAGGTCGCCGCCGACGCCTACTTCGGCAAGCACGTGCAGGAACTCACGCCTCAGGAGGCGGCGGTGCTGGCGGCCGTGCTGCGGGCGCCGGACAACTACGACCCGTCTGTGAGGCCGTCGAACAAGCCTCGGCTCGAGGGCCGCTACCGGTACGTCCTCTCCGGGATGGCGCAGCTCGGTGCCAAGGTCACCCCACAGCAGGCCAAGACCTGGCCGCTGCCCAAGATCAAGCCGGTCAGCAACAGCAGGACCTACGACGGGCCCAACGGCTTCCTCCTCATGCAGGTCCGCAAGGAGCTGAGCAAGCTCGACTACTCCGAACGTGAGATCGACTCGGGTGGCCTCAAGGTCACGACCACGTTCGACCCGAAGGCG
>JBOHED010000136.1:0-3331 GCA_050700915.1 Actinopolymorphaceae bacterium
AGATCGTCCGGCCTTCGCCGTTCACCAGGATCGTCTCGGTGAACGCCCCCAGCTTGGTGTCGGTCAGCACCGTCGCCCCCGACTTCTGCTTCGCCGCCTGTTCCGTCGTCAACGCCTTCGCACCGGTCGGGGCCATCGCGAACCAGAGGCCGTCACGCCCCTGTCCGGTCAGATCGCCCGGCTCGGTGTCTCCGGCGAAGGTGTACGTCGGCCAGTTCTTGATGGTCAGCTGC
Source organism: Actinopolymorphaceae bacterium (assembly GCA_050700915.1). Taxonomy (GTDB): domain Bacteria; phylum Actinomycetota; class Actinomycetes; order Propionibacteriales; family Actinopolymorphaceae; genus Thermasporomyces. The sequence goes on from JBOHED010000136.1 coordinate 234, forward strand.
TTGGTGCCGTCGGGGCGGTCCAGCGACCCCACGAGGGCCTCGTCGACGCCCTTGACCTCGGCCACCTGGTCGGCCGGTACGGGCATCCACACCTCGGCGCACTCTCCCTCGCAGGCGCTGACGGAAGGTTGGTTCGAGTCGTTGTCGAACCGGTAGATCGGCTTGTGGTCCGCGGCCTGCAGGTAGTCCGTCCACCCCTTCTGCCGCGTCGTCTCGACGACGACCGGGACATCCGGGGCTGGCCACGGTGCCGCGTCGCCCACCGCGGCCGGCTCCGCCGTCGTCGGTGTGGGCGTCGGCGTCGGCGTGGCGGTCTTGGTGGTCTCCTGATCGCCGCCGGAGCCGGAGCTCGTGGTGGCGATCTCCGTTCCACAGGCCGACAGCGCGAGCACACCAGCTGCCAGGACGGCAACCGGGACACAAACAATCCGTCGAAGTTTCATTTCGGGTCCACATCTCTCGGTGGTCGGTGGCAGGCGCGACACGTTTCCTCGCCTGCAGGTGTACGCCCGCAGACGTACGCCGGAACGCCGCACACCGAACGCCGGTGGCCCCGGCGCCGGAGCGGGCTAAGCAACGCCGCGTGGACCTGTCGCGACCGACCTGGTGGGCCGATGTGCTGGACCTGTGTGACGCGGTGCTCGCCCGGGTGGCGGATGGCCTTCACTTGTCCGTACGCGGGCCAGGGCGGAGATGGTTCACGTGGCCGCGCGCGTTCCTGTCAACTTGTCAGGGGTAGCTCGCCTTCTATGACGAGATACGTCGTGGCTTGTTCAGCCGGGCGGCAACGAACGCGCGTACCTCACCTCGTGGAGGGCGAAGCCGGTTCGCTCGTCCACCTTCGTGGCGCCGTCGGGCTTCCAGCCGCGGCGGTCGTAGAAGTGCCGCGCGCGGACGTTGCCGTCGAGGACCCACAGCGTCGCGTGCCGGAATCCGGCGGCGGTGAGGCGGTCGACCGCGGCCGTGAGAAGCGCAGTGCCCACCCCGCATCCCCACGACGCGGGGGCGAGGTTGATCGCCCACAGTTCACCCGTGGTCGGCGACGCGTCGTCGTCCCGGCTCACCCCGAACGTCGTGACGCCAAGGACCTGCCCACCCTCTTCTGCGACCAGGCATTGTGTGCCGGTGACCGGCTCGGCCAGCGAGCCTCGCCAGCGCTCGGCGCCTGCCTCGACGGAGAGGCCGGCCAGGTAGTCGGCGGGCATGAGACCGGCGTACCCGCCCCGCCAGGCGGCGACATGGACCGCGGCGATCTGGAACTCGTCGCCCACCACCGCATCCCGAACCATCACGCCCACGAATCCCAGCCTCAGTGGAAGAAGTGGCGGGTCCCGGTGAGATAGAGCGGGACGCCGGCCGCCTGTGCCGCCGCGATCACCTCGTCATCACGGACGGAGCCGCCCGGCTGCACGACCGCACGCACCCCCGCGTCGAGCAGGACCTGCAGCCCGTCGGCGAACGGGAAGAACGCATCCGACGCCGCCACCGAGCCGGCCGCCCGCTCACCCGCCCGCGTCACCGCGAGCCTCGCCGAGTCGACCCGGTTGACCTGCCCCATGCCGACGCCGACCGCCGCGAGGTCGGAGGCCAGCAGAATCGCGTTCGACTTCACCGACCGGACCGCCAGCCAGGCGAACACGAGATCGGCGAGTACGTCCTCGGGAACCGGCTCGCCCGCTGCCAACCGCCAGCCCGCCGGACTGTCACCCGGCTCCTGCACGGTGTCCACGCTCTGCATCAGCAGGCCACCGGAGATGGGCCGTACCTCCACGCCACCGCGGGCGGAAGGTCCGCACCGGAGCAGCCGGATGTTCTTCTTGCGGGAGAGGATCTCCAACGCTCCCGGTTCGAAGTCCGGCGCCACGAGCACCTCGGTGAAGACCTCGGCCACCTTCTCCGCCATCTCCACCGACACCGGCTGGTTCGTCGCGATCACCCCGCCGAACGCCGAAACCGGGTCGCACGCGTGCGCCTTCGCGTACGCTTCGGTGACGTCGGAAGCGATCGCGATCCCGCACGGGTTGGAGTGCTTGATGATGGCCACCGCCGCGGGCTGGAAGTCGTAGACCGCCCGGCGCGCGGCATCGGCGTCGACGTAGTTGTTGTACGACATCTCCTTGCCGTGCAGCTGTTCGGCCTGGGCGAGCCCGTGCGCCGCGACTGAGCCGGCACGGTAGAGAGCCGCCCGCTGGTGCGGGTTCTCGCCGTACCGCAGGACCGACTCCCGCTCCCACGTCGCGCCGATCCATGCCGGGAAACCGCTGCCCTCGTCGGTCGGCGCGTGTGCGCTGCCCATCCACGAGGCGACCGCGACGTCGTAGGTCGCCGTGTGGACGAACGCCTCGACCGCCAACCGCTTCCGCTGGTCGAGCGTGAACCCACCCGCCGCCACCGCCGCCAGCACGTCGGCGTACCGCTCGGGCGAGGTCACCACCGCGACGGACGCGTGGTTCTTGGCCGCCGCCCGGGTCATCGCGGGTCCGCCGATGTCGATCTGCTCGATCACCTCGTCCGGCCCCGCACCCGACGCGACCGTCTCCGAGAACGGATAGAGGTTGGACACCAACAGGTCGAACGCCGGAACGTCCAGTTCCGCCAACTGGCGTAGGTGATCAGGGTTTCCCGTGTCCGCCAACAGCCCCGCGTGCACGCGGGGATGCAGCGTCTTGACCCGACCGTCGAGGCACTCCGGGAAGCCGGTCAGCTCCTCGACCCTGGTCACGGTGACGCCGGCGGACTCGATCGTCGCGGCGGTCCGCCCAGTCGACACGATCTCGACACCGGCGTCGCCGAGCCCGCGCGCGAGCTCGGTCAAGCCGGTCTTGTCATCAACGCTGACCAGTGCGCGGCGGATCGGCCGGCGCCCTTCGGTGACGGCGTCGTTCTGAGGGACGTCGTTCTGAGAGACGTCGTGCTGGGGGGCGTTCACGGAATGGTGACCTTTCTGCCCTGGACGGTGTAGCCCAACCGCACCATCGCGCCGATCGTGTCGACAAGCTGCCGGCGTTCGGCGCCTTTGATGCGTTCGGTCAGGGACTCTTCGGTGTCGTCGTCTTCGACGGGTACGGCGACCTGCGCGATGATCGGGCCCGCGTCGA
>JBOHED010000137.1:0-3101 GCA_050700915.1 Actinopolymorphaceae bacterium
TTGAACTCATGGCGGATCTGCGCCTGCAGCAGGTCGAGGAACCGGGAGTCACGTGCCGAGTTCTGCTGGGTGTTCCGTGGGAGGCTCGGCTGGGGTGCGGACATACCCGCATGCTAGCGCCGCCCACCGACCCAGCCCTGTTGGAGAAAATCGCCCAGCGGCGTCAGCCGAGACCGCGCCAGACCTCGTTCAGGCTGGCCGCGGCTGCGACAAAGCGACCGTACGCGTCATTCAACACCGACGTACGGGCCGAGACCGGGTGATATCGGCGGGCAATGGTGACGGTGTCCGCGGCCTCGTCCAGGTCGGCGTACACACCCGTTCCGAGGCCGGCGAGAAGGGCGGCCCCACGGGCACCGGTCTCGGCGCAGTCGGGCACCTCGATCTCCACGTCGAGGGCGTCGGCGAAGATCTGTGACCAGACGCTGCTGCGGGCGGCGCCGCCGGTGAGCCGCACCGGTCCGGACAGGGCGAACCCGTCGCGCAGCGCGTCGACATGCACCCGATGCCCCAGCACGACACCTTCCAGCACCGCGCGTACGACATCGGCACGACGATGCCAGCCGCGCAGCCCGAGCAGCCCGGCGCTCGCCGTCTCGCCGTACGGAGAGCCGTACAGGAACGGGTGGTAGAGCAGCGTGCTCGGGCCCTCGAGCGCACCCGCGACCTCGCGCTCGAGAAGGGAGTACGCCGACTCGTCCGCAGGTAGTCCGAAACTCACTCTCCACCAGTCGAGGTTCGTCGCCGACGACGCCGAGGTCGACATGTTGAGCCAGCGCCCAGGCTGGACGAAGCTGCGCGCCTGCCAGCGTTCGTCGAGGACGACGTCGGCACTCACGACCTGGTTGATGCTGAACGTACCGGCGGCCAGGCTGAGCATTCCCGGCCGGACCGCGCCCGTACCCACGGCACTGCCGTCGACGTCATGCGCACCCGTGACGACCGGCGTGCCGGCGGCCAGGCCGGTCGCGGTCGCTCCGTGGGCGCTGACCTCCCCGGCGATCGCCTGGCTCGGACGAAGCGGCGGTAGCTTGCCCGCCATCATGGTCAGGTCATAGAGGCCGAGCGCCTCGTCCGTGTAGTCCTGCGTACGTACGGAGGTGAACGCCGCGCTGGCCTCGCTCGGATCGGTCGCCACTGCGCCGGTGAGCCGGAACCGTAACCAGTCCTTGCAGAACAGCACCCAGCGCGTGCGGTCGAGCATCTGCGGGTCGTGCCGGGCGAACCACGCCAGCAGCGTCGACGGCGAACCGGCGAACGGTACCTGGCCGGTCACGTCGAGGACCCGTGCCCACATGGGCGTCGTACGCCATGCGTCGAGCACGTCGTGGGCACGGGTGTCCATAGCGGTGACCGCAGCGCGCGCAGGATGTCCGGCATGGTCGACGAGGTAGAGACCGTCGTTGTGGCCGACGATGCCCACCGCGACGATGCGTTCGCCCGGTGTGCGTGCGTCGTCGAGGGCAGCGCGGATCGCCGTGGCGGTGGCCTGCCAGACCTCCTCCATGTCGCGTTCGACCCAGTGCGGGTGCGGGCTGGCGACGTCGACGCGGGCGCTTCCCGAGCCCTGCTCCTGACCGTCGGCGTCGAAGACACACGCCTTGGTGACCGTCTGTCCGGCGTCGACGCCGAGCAGCAGGACGTCCTCCGGGCGACCCGAGAACTCAGGCACGGTTTCCGGCATCCCCGTGCAGCGCGTCCGCATTGATCGCCGTCGAGATCCTCCCGGTGCGGCCCAGCTCCGCGATCGCCTCGGCCACGAGGTGCGCCGACCGGGAGATCGTGGTCGTGGTGTCCCCGGCGAAGTGGGTGGTGAGGGTGACGTTGTCGAGCCGTCGCCATGGACTGTCGGCCGCCAGTGGTTCGGCGTCGAAGACGTCGAGCGCCGCGCCCGCGATCCGATGTTCCTTGCAGGCAAGGTAGAGCGCGTCGTAGTCGACGAGTCGGCTCCGCGAGGTGTTGACGAAGTACGCCGTCGGTCTCATCAACGCGAAGTGCTCGGCGGTGATGAACCGCTCGGTCTCCGGGGTCAGCCGGGCCAGGACCTGGACGAAGTCGGACTCGGAGAATACGGTGTCAAGGTCAACTTGACGCGCGCCGTGAGCACGGAGAACGGCGTCGTCGACGAACGGGTCGTGGACCAGGAGCCGTGCGTCGAAGCCGCGCAGTTTCCGGGCGAGCTCGCGGCCGACGTGGCCGAAGCCGACAAGCCCCACCGTGCTGCCTCCGATCTCGCGGCCCGGACCGCCGAAGTCCTTGCGCCAACCGCCGGCCTTCACCGACGCGTCCGCGCGGGCGATGTCGCGCGCTTCGCTCAGCATTAGGCCGATCGCGAGCTCGGCGACCGCGGAGGCGTTGCGGCCATGGACGGGAACCACGGCGATGCCGCGGGAGGTCGCCGCATCGATGTCGACGTTCTCCAGTCCCGTGCGGGCGACCACGACCGCGCGCAGTGCCCGGCCGGTGTCGAGAACCGCGGCCGGGACGGGAGCGAAGTGCAGGGCGAGCACCTGTGCGTCGCCGACCGCGTCGAGGACCTCGTCGGGGCGTTCGACCTCGGACGGGCCGCGCTGCTCCATCACCTGTTGAGCCGCATGCTGCTCGGCCTTCGTACCCGCCCAGTCGACGGTACGGACACCGGAGCGCTCGATGCCGACATCCCTCAGCGCATCGATGTAGCACTCCGCCGGGATGAAGTGGTCGCCGACCACCAGGATCGTCATGGAAGCCTCCGGGTGGGGTCTGGCGCGGTGTGGATGCGGACGCTACGCCGGTCCGCGTCCGTGACCCGCCGACCCACGCTTCCGGCGGACCGCACCGCCACCGAACCCCACGCCACAGCTTCCCGGAGCGCGGCGGACCTGACCGCGCGGTCGACACCGTCCACACCGCCCATGGTGTCAACACGGGCTTGCGCGGCGGCGCTGAGGTAGCCCGCCAGGAAGTTGTCACCAGCACCCACCGCGCTCCGGATCGATCCCACCGGAAGGTCGGCATGAAGGACGGGCCCGCGGCCGTCGACCAGCACGCCACCGTCGGCTCCCAGGCTCACGACGACCGCCCCGCTGGTGCGTTCCTGGACCGTCTCCGCGGCCGTGATC
>JBOHED010000138.1:0-4634 GCA_050700915.1 Actinopolymorphaceae bacterium
GACCTGAAGCCGGCCAACGTCCTCCTCGACGACGGCATCGCGGTGGTCATCGACTTCGGCATCGCCCAGATCTCCGACGACACCCGGATGACGGTGCCCGGCCTGGTCTACGGAACCCCCGGCTACGTCGCGCCGGAGATCCTGCACGGTTCGGAGATCACGCCCGCTGCTGACATCCACTCCTGGGCGGCGACGCTGGCCTACGCCGCGACCACCCGCTCGCCCTTCGGCAAGGGCCCGCTGGAGGCCGTCGCCTATCGCGTGCTCCACGAGGGCCCGGACCTCGACGGCTGTCCGGACTGGCTCTTTCCCGTTCTCGAGATCTGCTTCGCCAAGTACCCGGCCGAACGTCCGAGCGCACCTGCCCTCCTGCGCTGGCTCGAGACGGGGGAACCGCCCCCTGACCGGACCATCGCTCTGTCACGCGGCGCTCTGTCACCTGAGGCGGGCTGGTCCGGCGCGGCACAGCTGGGCAACGGGTCCACGACACCCATGACCGGGATGTCGGCGGACGCCCCTCCCTACGACGCGTACGCGGACGGCCGGTACGACGACACCTACCAGCACCCGCGCCACGACGATCGGTCCGACGAGGACGACGAGTTCGGTGACAACTCGGAGGACCCGTACGCCGCGGAGGAGGAGACCGAGGACCGTCCGCCCGAGCCGTCCTGGCCCGTCTACCACGGACCCGTCTTGCAACACCGGGTCGTGACCGCGCTCGCTTTTGCCGTGCTCGCGGCACTGGCCGCCGTCGTCCCGCTCGTCGCGGCCGGTGCGTTGACCGGCTGGCTGGTCGTCAGCCGGACGGTCGACCGGTCGGCCCTGTTCCTCCGCCATCGGCGTTCGACGCGGGGGCGGCGCGGCTTCGACCCGGTGGCCGTGACCCTCGCCATGCCGTGGCACTTCGTACGGTCGGTCCTGGTTACCGCACTGACCCTGCCGATCGCCGCGACCGGCGCGGCGATCCTCGTCGGCGTGGTGGTGCTGTTCTTCTACGCGGGCGCGATCACGCCGCGCTGGGATCTTGTGACCGGCGGCATCGGGCTCGTCATCGCCGCGCTGGCCTGGTGGGGTGTGGAGGGCGACGGTGTCCAGCACGGCAGCCAGCGGATCCTCACCGCCGTACTCCGCAGGCGCTGGGTCTCTGTGGCGGTCGGGGCCGTGCTCACGGCGGTCGCGCTGATCCTCGCCACGGTCGCAAGTACCGAGGTCATCCAGTGGTGGCCGTTGCCGCACGCGCCGTTGCCGCGGCTCGACTGGCCCGGCTGAGCTGCGTCGCACGGCTCCCGACGGCGTCTGGCCGTCGATCGCGGCCCGCCCGGCGCGTCGCCACCTCCTCACGGGCGGCGTCCCGATAGCCTCCGAACAGACGTTCGGCGACTGGTGAGGCGGAGGGTCCAGGACAGGTGCGTGTGCTCGGAGTCGATCCCGGCCTCACCCGCTGCGGCCTCGGGTTGGTGGAGAGTGAGCATCCGCGACAGTTGAGCCTGGTGGCGGTCGACGTCGTGCGTACCCACCCCGATCTCGACCTGGGCGGCCGGCTGCTCGAGGTCGAGCGGGTGGTCGCCACCTGGCTCGACGAGCACGCGCCGGATGCCGTCGCGCTCGAGCGGGTCTTCAGCCAGCACAACGTCCGCACCGTGATGGGCACCGCCCAGGTCAGTGGCGTCGTCCTCGCCGCGGCAGCCCGCCGGCGCATCCCCGTCGCCCTCCACACACCCAGTGAGGTGAAGGCTGCGGTCACCGGGAGCGGTCGCGCCGGCAAGGAACAGGTGACCCACATGGTGGCCCGCATCCTGTCCCTTCCCGCCAAGCCACGCCCCGCCGACGCGGCGGACGCGCTGGCGCTCGCGATCTGCCACCTGTGGCGCGGCCCGGCCGCCGCCAGGATCGAGGCCGCGCGACGGGTTGCGACGGAGCGCAGCAAGGCGCGCCGAGCCCTTGTGGCGAGTCGTCCGCGCCCGCCGGTTGTCGCCGCGCGCGAGGCTGTCGGTGCCCGCTGGCACACTGCGGTTTCCACCAGGGCTGCCACGGCTTCCCGCTCCGCCAAACGCGCACAGGCCGGCCGGGGTGCCGACAACGAGGACCGGGAGGGTCGTCGATGATCGCATTCGTCCGAGGCAAGGTCGCTTCCGTCGGACTGGACACTGTTGTCGTCGACGTCGGTGGCATCGGCTACGAGGTCCGCGCGACGCCCGGCACCCTGGCCGACCTGAGGGTGGACACGACCGCGACCGTCCCGACCAGCCTGGTCGTACGCGAGGAGTCGCTCACCCTCTACGGCTTCGCCGACGACGACGAACGCATGGTCTTCGAGCTCCTGCAGACCGCCAGCGGCGTGGGTCCGAGGCTCGCCCAGGCGATGCTGGCGGTGCACCGTCCCGATGACCTGCGTCGGGCGGTCGCCCGGGAGGACCTGGTGGCCCTCACCAAGGTTCCCGGGATCGGCAAGAAAGGCGCCCAGCGGATCGTGCTGGAGCTCAAGGACCGCCTCGGCGCACCGGCCGCCGGAGCGGCTGGAGGGTCGAACGGAGCGCCCCGGGCCACCGCCGACGGGACCGCCGAGTGGCGGATCCAGGTCCGCGGCGCACTGCTCGGACTGGGTTGGTCGACGCGGGAGGCGGAGACGGCCCTCGACGCGGTGGAACCGATGGCGCAGGAACAGGCCGAGACAGGCGCGGCGCCGGAGGTGGCGAGTCTGCTCCGCGCCGCCCTCCGTACGCTCTCCCGGGCATGACATGCAGTTCGGACGCCTCGGCCGGGGAGTTGATCGATGACGTCGTACGCCGACGATGCCGAGCACGCGGGCGGTGAGCGTCCGGGTGCGCGCTCACTCGTCACGGCGGAGGCCCGCGTCGACGAGGCGACGGTCGAAGCCGCGCTCCGCCCGCGTACGCTCGAGGAGCTGATCGGGCAGTCCCGGGTCAAGGACCAGCTGGGACTGGTGCTGGAAGCCGCGCGGAGTCGTGGCCGGCCGCCAGACCACGTGCTGCTCTCTGGCCCGCCAGGGTTGGGGAAGACGACTCTGGCGATGATCATCGCGGCCGAGCTCAGCGCACCGCTCCGGATCACCAGCGGACCAGCGATCCAACATGCCGGCGACCTCGCCGCCATCCTGTCCTCGCTCGCCGAGGGCGAGGTGCTGTTCCTCGACGAGATCCACCGGATGAGCCGGCCCGCCGAGGAGATGCTCTACATGGCGATGGAGGACTTCCGGGTCGACGTGGTCGTCGGCAAGGGTCCCGGCGCGACCGCGATCCCACTGGAGATCCCGCCGTTCACACTGGTCGGTGCCACCACCCGGTCGGGTCTGCTGCCCGGGCCGCTGCGCGACCGGTTCGGCTTCACCGGGCACCTGGACTACTACGCCGTGGCCGAGCTCGAGGAGATCGTCACGAGATCGGCGCACCTGCTCGACGTTCCGGTCACCGAAGACGGCGCGCAGGAGATCGCGGGCCGGTCGCGGGGCACTCCCAGGATCGCCAACCGGCTGCTTCGCCGGGTCCGCGACTACGCCCAGGTCCGGGCCGACGGCGTCGTCGGTCATGACGTCGCGCAGAAGGCCCTGACGCTGTACGAAGTGGACGAAGACGGACTGGACCGGCTGGACCGTGCCGTCCTCGACGCCCTGTGCCGACGGTTCGGCGGGGGACCTGTCGGACTGTCGACCCTCGCTGTCGCCGTCGGCGAGGAGCGCGAGACTGTCGAGGAGGTCGCCGAGCCGTTCCTGGTCCGCAACGGCTATCTCGCCCGCACCCAGCGCGGCCGGGTGGCGACTCCCGCGGCGTGGCGTCAGCTCGGCCTCGCCGTACCGCGCGACTCGGCGTTCGGGCAGACACCGAGCCTGTTCGACGACGACCCGGGCGAGGAGACGACATAGCGCCGCGGCCGGTCGTCTAGACTCCGCCGATGGCCGTGGGGCCACGGCCGTGGTCGCACCCACGAGAGGTGCCCTGCGTGAGGGTGCCAGGGAAGGATTGACCTCATGCTCCTCAGTCAGGCTGCCGGCGGCGCCAACGTCTGGGCACTGCTGCTTCCGGTCTTGTTGCTGGTGTTGTTCTGGGTCGTCGCGATCAGGCCACAACGCAAGCGCCAGCGCGAGACCGCCACCATGCAGCAGAAGGTCCAGCCCGGGCAGCAGGTGATGACCGGCGCCGGACTGATCGCGACGGTCCACGAGGTCGAGTCCGACGTCGTGGTCCTCGAGATCGCTCCAGGCGTCTACGCCCGTCACGTCCGGCAGGCGATCGTGCGGATCATGGAGCCGAGCGAGGGTGACGGCGACTCGACTCCGGAGGTCGACTCGAAGTCGGGGGATTCGGCCAAGGGAAGCGGAAGCCCGTCGAAGTCCGAAGGACCCATTTCTGAGAACTGAGTAGTCCACCGGTCGGCACGGCGATCGAAGGGACGCGTCTGATGAACGAGGTACACACGGTCGGTGAACTCCTCCGCCGCCGTGTTCGCGACATCCCGGACCATCCCAGGCCGGGCATCCTCTTCAAGGACATCACACCCCTTCTCGCCGATGCCGACGCCTTCGCCAAGGTCATCGAGGCGATGTGCGAGCCGTGGCGGGACCACCAACCCAAGGTCGACAAGGTGGTCGGCATCGAGGCGCGCGGATTCATCGC
>JBOHED010000139.1:0-13732 GCA_050700915.1 Actinopolymorphaceae bacterium
CACGTGAGGAAAGGGGAGGATTGACACCGGTACGTCACGTGGGGGATCAAAAACGCGGCGTGACTGCAATGGGGTGGATGTCCATTATTTCCTTTTCTTCGGTAAGTGTTTTCGAAGCACCAATGGATGGTGCGGGACGGACTTAACCGTCCGGTTCTCGTGGAGGAGGCCGCTCATGACGACACGTACGCCGGAGACGGAGTCTCTGCTCACGCCGGCAGAGGTCGCGGCCATGTTCCGGGTCGACCCGAAAACGGTCACCCGGTGGGCCAAGGCCGGCAAGCTCAGCTCTATCCGCACGCTGGGGGGACACCGGCGCTACCGCGAGTCCGAGGTGCGCGCCCTGCTGGCAGGCGTGCTCCCCGAACAGCGTGGGGGCGCGGAGGGCCGCTGAGAAGGTGGTTCCTCAGCGACTTCGGATAGACAGGACAACCGAACATGGCGGTCCCAACCCGTAGGGGTTGGGGCCGCCATATTCATTCTCTGCTGCGATCCGCGGCATTGATCGGGCCGGTCAACAGCGTCCGCGCCGTTGCCTACTCGGTGCACCGCAGCCGCCTCGACGCCAAGGCCCTCCGCGGTAGCCGCGCTGACGCGGCGGGGCGGTCGCCGCGGGTCCCCGGCCGACTGGTGGAGGCCGAGCCTGTGACTGGCGGGGGACGCTTCACCTTTGCCCACACGACTCTGGACGTTCGGTGTCTACGGGGTGGCGGGGTCTTCGTGGCCTGGGACGGTGCTACGCCGACTCCGTCGTACGCCCTTGCTGGCGGTGGAACTCGACAGGATCCCGAGTGGGACGACGCCGCCCGGCTGAGCGTGTCCCGCGGTGGCTGGACCGTACGGGCGGAGCGGCTGACGGTGACGGTCGGTGCGGACGGCGGGCTGACATTCACCCTCGAGGAGGGCGCTGGCGACGGCGAGGAGGCCGACCGCGTAGAGGGCGACCGCGGCCGCGTGGCGTTCCGGCGCGATGGGCCGCCGCGGTGGGAGGGCGGGGGGTGGACCCACACGAGCGTGCTCACCCCTGACGCGATGGTCCTCGGACTCGGTGGCCGCGCCGCTGGTCTCGACCGCCGACCCGGGCACTACCGCCTGTGGAACCGCGATCCGGGGGGCTCCTACACGTACGGTGACGACCCGTTGTCCATGTGCCTGCCTGTTTCACTGACCGTCACCGAAACGGGTTCTCATCTCGCGTTCCATGACAACAGCTTCGAGGGCAGTGTCGCGATCGGTGACAACCTCGTGATGCGGCTGTCCGGCGGGCCGCTCCGCTACTACGTCTTCCCTGGACCACCGGCGCGGGCGCTCGACCGCTACACCGCGCTCACCGGCCGGCCGGCCCTGCCGCCGCGCTGGGCGCTCGGTTTCCACCAGTCCCGCTGGGCCTACGGCAGCGAGGCCGCGATGCGCGAGATGGTCGCCGAGTACCGGCGTCGCGACCTACCGCTGTCCGGCGTCTGGCTCGACATCGACCACCTCGACCGCCGCCGCGTCTTCACCGTCGACGAGAAGCGCTACCCGGACCTCGGCGGATTCGCCGCCGACCTCGCCAAGGACGACATCCACCTGGTCGCGATCGTCGACCCGGCGATACCCCGACGCCGGAGGATGTCGCTCTACCGCGACGGGCTCGCCGCCGATGCGTACTGCCGTGACGTCCGTGGTCGGGTGGCCCATGGTGTCGTCTGGCCGGGCACCACGGTCTATCCCGACTTCTCCGCCGCGCGGGCGCGCGTATGGTGGGGTGAGCAGCATGCCGGTTACGTACGCCTCGGCATCGACGGGTTCTGGAACGACATGAACGAACCGTCGGCGTTCACGGCCTGGGGCGATCCCAGCCTGCCGGCGTCGACGCGCGCGGACCTCGACGGGCGTGGTGGGGACCACCGCGAGGCGCACAACCTCTACGGCCTGGGGATGAGCCGGGCGACCTTCGAGGCGGTACGAAGGCTGCGACCGGACCGGCGACCGTTCCTGCTGACCCGCGCGGGGTGGGCGGGAGTGCAGGCCTACGCAGGGACCTGGACCGGTGACATCGGCTGTCACTGGGACAACCTCGCACTGACGCTGTCGTTCACGCTGGGGCTGGGCGCGTGCGGCGTGCCGTTCTCCGGACCCGACATCGGCGGTTTCGACGGCCACCCGTCGGCGGAGCTGTTCGTTCGGTGGTTCGAACTCGCCGCGTACCTCCCGTTCTTCCGTTCCCACTGCGCGAAGTCCGTGCCGCCGCGCGAGCCGTGGGCGTACGGACCGGAGGTGCTGGAGCAGGTGCGCGGGGTGCTGGAGGAGCGGTACGCCCTGCTGCCGTACTGGTACACGCTCGCGTGGGAGGCCCACCGCACCGGCCTGCCGTACGTCCGCCCGCTCGGCTGGGAGGATCCCGCCGACCGTGCGCTGCGAGGTGTCGAGGACGCGTTCCTGCTCGGGGACGCGGTGCTGGTCGCGCCGGTGCTCGTCGAAGGCGTACGCGAGCGGGCCGTGCGGCTGCCGGCCGGCCGGTGGAACGAACGCCGGACGGGAGCGGCCCACGACGGCCCGGGCGAGGTCGTGGTCGGCGCGCCACTCGGTCAGCCGCCGGTCTTCGTCCGCGCGGGTGCGGTGCTGCCGACCGAGGAGCGGCGGCCGGACGGTACGACGGCGGTCGTCCTCGAGGCGTACCCGCCCGGGCCACCACAGGCTCAGCCCGCCGAACAGACCGCGGCGGGTGCGCGGGCCGACCGCGACCGTGCCGACGCCGGTGAGCGGATCGGGCCTCCGGGCCGGGGCGGCGGGCGGTTGGTCAGCGACAGCGGCGACGGCTACGCCGACCCGACCGAGGAGCACTTCGCGATCGCGATCGGCTCGGACGGCCGGCCCGCGGTTGAGTACTCCGGTCCGGCGTCCGCTCTTCCGTACGCCGTCCGGTGGCGGGCTTGACCACCGTCAGCGACTCTCTTGACAGAGCGTGAGGTTGCGGGATTTCGTTGCCGAATCGGTACGGGTACTCAGTGACCGAACCCGACCATCGCGCCCTAATGTGACCGCTGGGGCGCGCCTGGGGAGGTGGGTGGCGACTGTGCGTAAGCGCTCGCGACTTCGATCTCTGACCGACTTCCGCGTAGCGGCCGCCGGGAGCCCGGCAGGCCGGGTCGGCCTGGTGGCCGCGGTGGCGGCGCTCCTCGCTCTCGGGGCCCTCGGCCTGGGCGGGCGTGAGCGGATCACCCTCGACGACCGGCGGCTGTCCACGCAGGGTCTCGTGCTGCTCTTCGTGGCCGTCCTGGTCGCCGGGCTCGTCCTGCTGGTCGTGGCGCTCGTCTCCCAGAGCGGTGGACCGCTCGGCCAGGTCAGCCCGAAGCGGACCAGTCTGCTCTCCCGCATCATCCAGGGTCTTGTCCTGGTCGGCCTGCTCTATCTCCTGCTGCGGCACGCCGACGAACTCAAGGACCTGTTCAACCAGCGCGGCGAGCCGGACGAGGGCGGCCGCCCGCCCGTCATGCCGGGTGGCGAAGGCGGTCCGGACCCAGGGTCGGGGGCCGGACAGCCGCCGTCATGGTCCTTCCCGGTGGCCGCGATGGCCGGTCTGCTGCTGGCCGCCGTCGTCGTCACCTTGACCTGGGTCAGGCGGCGGGCCGACGTCGCAGCGGCCTCCACCTCGGACGATCCGACGCCCGAAGAGGTCCAACACGTGGTGGCGGCAGGCCTCGCGGCTCTCTCCGACGTGGACGAGCCCCGAGCCGCGGTGATCGGTGCGTACGCCGCGATGGAGGAGGCGCTGGCTGGTCAGGGGGTCGCTCGCGGGGCGACCGACACACCGGCGGACCTGCTCGCGCGGACCGTCCGGGCCGGCCTGCTCACCTCGACCGGTGAGGATGCCGCGAGGGAGCTGTCCGGGCTCTTCGAACGCGCGCGTTTCTCCCGGCGTAGGTTGCCGCCCGACGCGAGGTTGGTGGCGGTGGCCGCCTTCAACCGACTGCAGGCGGAGCTCCGGGCCCAGGCGGCGCGCTCGTGAAGAGGCTCCGGTTCGTCCTGGTGACGGTGCTTCTCGTGCTCGTCGTGACCATGCGGTACCGCGGACTGCTGATCGGGTTGTCGATGCTGGCCGTCAACGAGCTGTGCTACCACCTGCTCCAGCTCGAAGGGCCGGGCAGGAGTCGTCGTACGACCGCCCGGTGGGCACGCTTGCGGGGGCTCGCGCGATGGCTGGGTTCCCGGCCCGGGCGTCGTGGCCCGCGCGCACGCAGCGGCCGACGCTCGCCGGGATGGCGGCACCGGCTCGGCGTCCTGCGCGCGCTGCGGCGGCCGTTGGGGTGGCTGGGCCGGTGGCGCCAACCGGCCGGGCGCGTGGGGTTTCCTTCGTACGACCGGATCATGGGCGAGGTCGCGTGGTCCCGGTATTCCCGGCGTGACTTCGACGTCGGGCTGCGGAGGCGGCTGGTCGAGGCGGCGAGCGTACGGCTGGAGGTCGGACACGGCATCGACCTGGCCGACCCGCGAAACGTCGAGGCGTGCCGCGAGCTGCTGGGCCCGACCACCTGGTCGCTGCTCGCGCCGGGCCGGCCGGCATCGGACTCCCGGAGCGAGCCGGGCGTCGACCTTCCGGCGCTGGAGCACATCGTGTCCACGATCGAGGGCCTACGATCCGGCCAGGAGCCGAGCGGCGCCACATCGACGGGCACCACATCGACGGGCACCACGTCGACTGGCACCGGACTGAGTGGCACCAGACGGGGAGACACCGTACGCACGGAAGGGACGCGATGACCGTCACCGCCCCGATGTTGGAGCCCGCGCAGACCCGGGAGCGGGCGAGCGCAGTCCTCGACGAGATGGAACGCGTGATCGTCGGCAAGCGCGGTGCCCTCGAACTCGTCCTGCTCGGCATTCTCGCCGGCGGCCACGTCCTGCTCGAGGACCTGCCCGGCCTGGGCAAGACCGTGCTCGCCCGGTCGTACGCCGAGGTGTTGGGTCTGCGCTTCGCCCGCGTCCAGTTCACCCCGGACCTGCTGCCGCAGGACGTCAGCGGCGCGTCGGTCTACAACCAGAAGACGGCGGAGTTCGTGTTCCGCGAGGGACCGGTCTTCACCCAGCTGCTGCTCGCCGACGAGATCAACCGGACACCACCGAAGACCCAGGCCGCGCTGCTCGAGGCGATGGAGGAACGCCAGGTGTCGGCCGACGGTGTCACGAGGCCGTTGCCGGAGCCGTTCGTGGTGCTCGCGACCGAGAACCCGATCGAGTACGAAGGAACGTATCCACTGCCGGAGGCGCAGCTGGACCGGTTCGTGCTGCGTACCCGGTTGGGCTACCTGTCGCCGGAGCTGGAGGCCGACATGGTGCGCCGGCGGATCGACCGGGGTACCGCGCGCCCGTCGGCAGCGCAGGTGGTGGACGCGGCGGAACTGCTGGCGATGATCGGCTCGCTCGAACGCGTCGAGGTGCACGACGACGTGCTGGCCTACGTCGTCTCCGTCGCCCAGGCGACCCGGTCACATCCCAAGGCGCAGGTCGGCGCGAGCCCGCGCGGCACGCTCGCGGTCACTCAGCTGGCGCGTGGTGCCGCGATGCTCGCCGGTCGCGACTACGTGACGCCGGAGGATGTGAAGCGGGTGGCCGCGGCGGCGTTGGGGCATCGGTTGGTGCTGCGGCCGGAGCTGTGGGTACGCCGGGTGACCGGAGATGACGTCATCGCCGACGTCCTTGCCGAGGTCCCGACTCCGCCAACGCGGATCGCCCGAAGTTGAGGAAGCACCTGTTGATGAGTACGTGTCGATGAGTACGTACGGTGTGCCCGCGTCGGCGCGGACACCAGGTGCCACGACGACGCTCGGTGGAGTCGAGGCGGCTCCGCGTTGGCGGGTGAGCCGGCTCGTGTGGCGGCTGGCGGCGGTCGGGATCCTCGCGGTGATCGGGGGAGTCCTGGCCGGGCGCCCGGAACCGATCGTGGTGGCGGTGCCCTGCCTCGTCGTGGTGGTCGTCGCACTCCGCCAACCGCGGCCCGAACGGGTGGTGGTGTCGGCCACCGTGTCGGAGCTGCGGGCGTTCGAGGACGATCCGGTCGATCTCGAGGTGCAGGTGCGGGCACCGGATGTCCTGGGCGTGATCGGGTTGGACCTGGCGCTGCCGAATGTCCCGGAGCGCAAGGTTCCGATCGCCGAACCCGCCGGCGCGGGTACGCAGGGCGGGAGTGGCGCAGCCGACCCGAAGGACTCGGCCGGCGACTCGTCCGGCGTGGCGGCCAAGCCGCACCCAGGCGGGACGGGCGGGTCGGCGTACTTCGGGATCGAGGGCGACCGCAGACGCCAGCGGTTCGGCGTCGCGCACGTCGCCGAGACCTGGACGATCCGCGCCCATCGGTGGGGCCGATGGCGACTCGGGCCCCTGCACCTGCGGCTGCGGACGTCCGGCTGGGGGTATATCGGCAGGGCCGAGCTCACCCTCTCGGAGCTGACCGTATTTCCACCGCCCGGACGCGCCCGCGACATCGCCGTACCGCCCATGTTGCTCGCCCGGATCGGCAGTCACGTCGCGCGGCGAGCGGGCTCGGGGGTGGAGTTCGCCGGGATCCGTTCGTATGCACCGGGCGATGCCGCGCGGCGGATCAACTGGGCGGCGAGCACCCGTCGCGGCGAGCCGGGTGAGCTCGTCGTCAACGAGTTCGCGGCCGAGCGCGCCGCCGACGTGGTGGCGGTCGTCGACACGACCGTCGACGTCGGAACACCGGGACGGTCGAGCCTCGACATCGGGGTGCGGGGCGCGGCGGCCGTGGTGCAGGCGTACCTGCGTTACGCCGACCGGGTGGGTCTCGTGGCGCTCGGCGGCACGCTGCGGTGGCTGGCTCCGGATGTGGGGACCCGGCAGTACTACCGGATCGTCGAGACGCTGCTGTCCTCGCGGCTGGACAACAGGTTCCTCGAACCAGAGCTCGCCCACCTGCCGCCGCAGGCGTTGCCGCCCGGTGCGCTGGCGTTCGTGTTCTCGCCGCTGATCGATCTCCGCGCAGTGGAGGCAATTCGCGACCTGCGCGAACGCGGTCATCCGGTCGTGGTGATCGACGTCCTGACCGGAGAGCCGCCGGTGGCTCCCGTCGAGCGGGTCGGCCGGCACCGACTGCGGGAGCAGCAGCTGGCCCTGCGGATCTGGCGGCTCGAACGCGAGGCGCTGGTCCACCGGCTGCAGTCGATCGGCGTGACCGTCCTGGAGTGGGACGAAGGGGCCGGCGGCGTACCGCTGGACCGGGTACGTCTCGAACCCATGCTGCGAGGGGGCCGCTGATGCCCGCACCGACCAGACCCGCCTCGACCCGAGCCGCCTCGACCAGAGCCGGCGCGCGGCCGGCCGAGCGGCGGGTGGGTGTGTGGCCGGTGCGGCTCGCGGCGGTGGTATGCGGCCTCGCCATGGTCGGTGTGTTGGTCGCCGCACTTCCCGCGGGTCTCGGCTGGTGGCTCGGCGGTGTGGCCGCACTGGCGGTGCTGCTGTCCGGCCTCGGCGGCGGGTTCGGTGCGTACGTTCCCTGGGGTCTGGTCGTGGTGGTGATCGGTGTCGCGACCGCGGCGGACACCGTCCGGCTGCCGGTACCCAGCGCCGCGGCGATCGGGCTGCTCATCGTCGCGTACCTCGTCCTGTTGGAAGGCGCCGACGCACTCGACGACGGCACTCCGCACCTGGACGGCGTGCTGCTGGTGGGCTGGGTACGCACGCTGACGCCGGTCCTCGGTCCCGCACTCGCCGGCGCTCTGGGCGTGATGGCGGTCGTCCTGGTCCCCCTCCCACCCGCCGCCTGGCTGGTCGTCGCGGCCCCGGTGGCGCTCATCGTCGGCGTCGCACTCGCCCTGCGTCGCCCCACCCGCTGAACGCGTCGCCACGGCCACGGTGACGGTCGTCCCGAGGTGGTGCAAGCATGGGGAAGGCAGCTACCCGGGTCGGCTTCGGGAGTGTCGTGAATCTGGCGCCATATGGCACTTTGCTGGGCTGACGACACCGCGCGAACGCCTGGGCGGACCGGGCGCGAACGCGGGTGAGAAGGCGTACCGACCATGACGCGAACCCGGCGGGGCGTGCGGATGTCCACCGTGGCAACGGTGGTTCTGCAGAACCTCGGTGTCGCCGCCGCCTGTTGGGGCACCGGCCAGCTTGGCCTGCTCGCGGGCGAGATCGGCGCGAACATCAGTCCGTTGTGGCCGCCGACCGGGGTCGCACTGGCCGCGGTGCTCGTCTTGGGCCGACGGGTTCTGCCGGGGGTCATGACATCGGCGTTCTTCACCGAGATAGCGCTCGTGCCGCTGGCTCCCGCTTTGGCCGGCACCGCGGCCGTCACCGCGACGGCCCTGGCCGGTTTCATGATGTTGCGAGCTGTCGGCTTCCGGTTGGAGATCGACAGGTTCCGGGACGCCCTCGCCCTGGTGTTCCTCGGTGCGTTCGCCTCGACCCTGATCAGCTCGACCGTTGGCTCGGTGATGCGGGTGTGGTCGGGGCTGGCGACCCCCGGCGAGTACTGGCAGATCTGGTTGGTGTGGTGGACCGGCGATACCGTGGGCATCCTGCTCGTCACACCTTTCCTGTTGGCCATCCGCCTTTGGCGCTGGCCGCCGCGCCTCAGGTGGTACGAGGGCGTGGAGATAGCGGTGATGTTGGCAGCGTCGCTGGTGGCCCCTCTCTTCGCGTTGCCCGCCCTCGACGCGTTCTACCTGGCGTTCCCGATCATCGGCTGGGCGGCGTGGCGGTATCAGCTCGCCGGTGTCGCGCCCTGCACGTTGATCGTGTCCGTGGCGACCACCAATGCGGCCGTACGGATGGTCGGGCCATTCGCCGACCAGGACGTGCTGGTGCGGGTGCTGTCGTTGCAGCTGTTCAACCTGACCCTGGTGCTCGGTGCCCTGCTGTTCGCCTCGGCCATCAGCGAGCGGAACAGCGCACGATTCGAGATCGAACGCACCTGCGACCGGCTGAGCGAGGTCATCGACCACATCGAGGAGACCGAAGCCGGGCGGAGGCGAGACGGCGCCTGACAGCGCCCGCACGAAAGCCGGCAGCGGGCGTGGCGGAACGCTCGAGGTGAGTGTGCCCAAACTGTAGGTTTTCCGCCGCAGAACCTACAGTTTGCGCGCATTCGCTGGTGTCGTCAGCGTGGGCGAACGGCTGGCGAGCCTCCCGACCGCTCGGCTCTCTCCGGACCGGCTTTGCACCGGTTTGCGGTCCACCGCTTCGCCTATGGAGGAAGGGACGGACGCCTCCCGTTCCAGCCGTTCGTTCCACGGAGGCTTGGAACTGTGACTGACCCCTCCGTGCCCGAGCAGCCGCCGCTTCCGCCCGGACGGCATGAGCCCGGGCGGCATGAGCCCGCAGACGGGGCGGGGGATGGATGGAGCGACGCGGCGGCGGATACGTCGGACCTGCCGGGAATCGGCGTACCCGCACCCCGGCAGGAGACCGCTCCCGGTGAGTCGGCCGGCCGGGTCGGTGAGGCGCTGCCCACGGAGGATCCCCAGCCGGAAGCGGGACGGCCCGAGCCCGGAGGGGCTGAGGCGCCGCCTGCTGAGGCGGAAAGCGTCGAGGCTGCACCGACGGAGGTGCTGGACTCCGGCGAACTCGCGGCGCCGCCCTGGTGGATGTCCCGAACCAAGGTGGTGGCCTGCGTCGCGGCCATCGCCCTGTGTGCGTCGGCCCTCGGTGGTGTCGTCGGCGGGATCCTCGGCGCCAACAGCGCCGCGCCGAATCCCATGGTCTCCGCCGGCGGTCGGTCCTCGGACCGGGACCCGAGCGGGTCACTGCTCCCAGGGGTGGCCGCGGCTGCCTCGCGAAGTGTCGCGGAGATCGTGGTCACCACCGGCATCGGCAAGGAAACCGGTTCCGGCATCGTCCTGTCGTCCGACGGGCGGATCCTCACCAACTACCACGTCGTCGCCACCGCGTACGGAGGCGACATCACTGTCCGGCTGGCAGGTGCCGGCGGTGCCGAGACCACGTCCGCGCGGGTGCTCGGCACCGAACCGGCGAAGGACCTGGCGGTGATCCAGGCCGATCGGGTGACCGGGCTCGTGCCGGCGAACCTGGGTGACTCCTCCCAGGTCCCGGTCGGCAGCCCGGTCGTGGCCATCGGCTCGCCGCAGGGTCTGCGAGGGACCGTCACGTCCGGCATCGTCAGCGCGGTCGACCGTGAGTTGCGGGTGGACGACCGACCGGGCCTGGGCGTGGGGACGAAACCCGTGACGTACAAGGCGATCCAGACCGATGCGACCCTGCATCCGGGCAACTCCGGTGGGCCGCTCGTCACGATGGACGGCCAGGTCATCGGTATCAACTCCGCCATCTACGCGGCCGCCGCGGAGGCCGACGGTTCCGGGCTCGGTTTCGCCATCCCGATCAACCAGGCAAAGGGAATCGTCAACCGGTACGGCGCCGCCGACGGCATGAACTGAGGGCGGGCGAACCGACGGCGTGAATGCCACCGCGTGAAGCCGACCGGACGAAGCGGACCGCGTGAAGCCGACCGGACGAAGCCGACCGGACGAAGCCGACCGGACGAAGGGGAGAAGTAGCGACATGACGAACAGAGCAACCCTCACCGAGGTCGTCCTGGAACCAGCGGCGCAGGAGTTCGCCGAGGCGACGGCCAACCCGCCGTACGTCTTCGACATCGGGCCCACGAAGGGACGCGAAACTCTGTCGGAGGTGCAGACCGGCGAGGTCGCCCGGCCGGACGCCACCATCGAGGACCTCACGGTGCCGGGCGGGCCGACGGGTGAGGTGCGGGTTCGCGTCGTACGGCCGCCAGGTGTGACAGGCGCGTTGCCGGTCGTTCTCTACATCCACGGCGCGGGTTGGGTGTTCGGGGACGCGCACACCCACGACCGGCTCATCCGCGAGCTGGCTACGCAGGCGCGGGCGGCCGTGGTCTTTCCCGAGTACACCCGGTCGCCGGAGGCGAAGTACCCCACCGCGCTCGAGGAGTCGTACGCCGTCGCCCGATGGGTGGCCGACCACGGTGCCGACCACCAGCTCGACGGGTCGCGGCTGGCGGTCGCGGGGGACAGCGTGGGCGGGAACCTGGCCGCGGCGCTGACCTTGCTGGCCAAGGAGCGCGGGTCCGCGGATCGTGGGGCAGGTGCTGTTCTATCCGGTGACGGACGCGAGCTTCGACACCCGTTCGTACCGCCAGTTCGCCGAAGGCTACTTCCTGCGTCGCGACGCGATGATGTGGTTCTGGGACCAGTACACGAGGGATGCGTCCGACCGTGAGCAGGTCACCGCCTCGCCGCTGCGCGCCACGACCGAACAGCTCACCGGCCTGCCTCCCGCACTGGTCATCACCGGCGAGGCCGATCCGCTGCGCGACGAGGGTGAGGCGTACGCCAGCAAGCTGCGCGGTGCGGGCGTCCCGGTGACGGCGGTGCGGTACGAGGGGATCATCCACGACTTCGTCATGCTCGACGCGCTGGCCGACACGCAGGCGGCCCGCGCCGCGACCGCTCAGGCGGGTGCGGCGTTGCGGCACGCGCTCGGGTCAGCCACCTGACCCCGGCCCCGGCGACGGCACCCGACTAGAAGTCCATCGGGCAGCCGGTGGGCGCGGGTGCACCTCGCCCGAGGACCGGGTCCACCCGGCGGGCGAAGTTGGGCCGTCGGTCGAATGCCGGCGGGTCGTAGTAGCGATGGAACGTCGGTGTCGTGCTGGACGAGAGTGGCGGGTTGATCCACGTCCAGTCCGTCGGGCAGGCACGCCCCGCCTCATGTTCCCGGTCGATGTGGGCGAGGAACTGTCTGGCGACCGTGTGATGGTCGACGATGAGGACGCCGGCTTCGCGGAAGCTGTGGAGAACCGCCCGGTTCAGCTCGACGAGTGCCCTGTCCTTCCACAACGTACGGTCTGAGGTCATGTCGAGCCCCAGCCGTTCGGCGATCACGGGGAGCTGGTTGTAGCGGTCGGTGTCACTGAGGTTGCGGGCACCGATCTCGGCACTGAGGTACCACCCGCTGAACGGTGCGCACGAGTAGCTCAGGCCACCCACTTCCAGCGACATGTTCGTGACCGCGGGGAGAGCGTGCCAGCGCAGACCGAGGTCGGCGAACCACGGATAGTCCGGATGGCTCAGGTGCACTTCGAGCACGCAGTCGGCCGGCAGGTCGAACCACACCACACCCTCGTCGGGTGTGGAGACGATGAGCGGGAGTACGTCGAACGCGGTCCCCGCGCCACGCCAGCCCAGGCGGAGCGCAAGCTCGGTGATCTCCAGGGTCGCGGGATCGCCGACGACCTGGCCGCCGGCGGTGGGGTAACCGGCGTACCGGATCAGCTGCGGGTTGAGGATCAGCCACTCCCGCCCGTCGTCCCGCGGGAGCGGCCCGACCGTGATCGTGGACTGGACGGCGCCGCCGTTGGTGGACAGGCGCAGGTGGCTCCAGCAGGCCTCGGCGAGATCGGCGGCGGACGTGACATGGCGGGCGTCGATCAGCTTGAGCGTGCGCCAGTGGCTGCGTCCTACACATCTGGCGTGGTTGCGCCAGGCGAGTTTCGCACCGAGGAGAACCTCGGCCGGCGTCTGGTAATACGTGCCGGCGGTCAACAGGCCGGCGACCGCTTCCTCGACCCTTGCGGGATGGACGTCGCCCAGCTCCGGTTGGGCGAAGAACTCCTCGCATTCCCGGATCCGGCGATGCAGGGTCGCATCCAGCGCGCGGGCCACCATGGGTGGCTGGAGCTCCCCGTCCTGCGACTCGAGCAAAGCGGCCTCCCGGCACGGATACTGCTGCTGGCGACTCCGACCTGGTGCGGCGTTCAGTGCGGTGTTCCAGGCGGCAGCAGCGGTAGAACGTCGCTGTCACGCTGGACGTCAGGCGCACGTCTGCCGCGTCGGCGGGAGACCCGCCGGCGCCGCGCGCCAGCTGGTAGCTATCTGCTGTTCCTGCCGTTGTGGTGGTTGTTCCCCTCGTCCAGCCGCGGGAGCTCGCCGAGCCGGTCGACCTGTTCGCTGAGCGCTTGGAGCACCGAACGCAGTTGGCCCTGGGCGATCTGGGTGTACGTACGTACGTACTCGATCTCCGGCACCGGGACGACGTAGCCGCGGGTGCCCCCGAGCGCGGCTGGCAGCGCGGAGCCGGGTGCGCTGTCCATCAGCTCCCGTTGGCGGGCTCGTGCGTTCGACACCAGGTTCTGCGAATGTTGCTCGTGGTCCGCGACCAGCTGGTCCGCGACCAGCTGGGCCTGGCTGAGAAGGGCGATCGCCTGGTTGTTGGCCTCCGTCCGGTCGCCCGCCTCGGGTGTGGACGCCTGGACCAGGGCGGCGCGGAGACGTTCGTTCTCGGCCACCAACCTCGCGCGCTCCTCGCCCGCGAGCTGGATGTCGTCGGCTACGGCCGCGAGGAACTCCCGCACCTCGTCCGGGTCCCAACCACCCCGCTTTCGCTGGGAGAACGTCGCGAACCGCACCTGCTGTGGAGTTCTGCGGTCACGCGGTGTCCCTCTGTTGTCTGTCATCGATGCTCACCTCACATGCCAGCGACCTGGCGTGGATATCTGCCCGACAGCTGGCGGGGCCCGGGCGGTTCTACGACCGTGCTCAGCTCCTCGTACCGGAGGTCACCGCGGGGCATTCCGGCCGCGGTGAGCTCGGCAACCGCGTGGGAGACCATCCCTGGCGAGCCGCAGATCAGCCCCGACCGTCCACGCCACTGGCGGCTCCGGGCGGCGATCGCGCCCACCAACCCGCTCTCGCCGGGGAACGACGGATCCTCCGAAGCCACCCCGGTGTAGTGG